>CAZAFS010000228.1:0-5543 GCA_964484165.1 uncultured Opitutaceae bacterium
TCTTCACGCAGAACATCATCGCCTGCATCTGGGACTTCGACAAGACTCTTATTCCGGGCTACATGCAGGGGCCGCTCTTCCGGCACTACGGAATCGACGAGGCGCAGTTCTGGGCCGAGACCAACCGGCTGGCCGAGCACTACGCGAAGCGCGGCTACCGGATCTCCAGCGAAATCAGCTACCTGAACCACATCCTCACCTATGTGATCGCCGGTCTCATGCCGAAGCTGAACAACCGGCTCCTGCGCCAGCTCGGCAAGGAGATCACGCTTTATCCCGGCCTGCCGGAGTTCTTCGCCCGGAGCAAGGAATTCGTCCGGGAGAAGCCCGAGTACCGGAAGCACGAGCTGCAGCTGGAACACTACATCGTGAGCACCGGGCTCGCCGAGATGATCCGGGGCAGCGCGATCGCTCCGTACGCCGAGGCGATCTGGGGCTGCGAGTTCATCGAGAACCCCCTCCAGCCCGGCTTTCTGCAGCAGAAGGAGTTCGAGCTGGGCGCCGACGCCGAGATCGCGCAGATCGGCATGATGATCGACAACACCACCAAGACCCGTGCGCTGTTCGAGATCAACAAGGGCACCAACAAGAACCCCGCGCTGGACGTCAATGCCAGGATTCCGGCGGAGGACCGCCGCATTCCGTTCCCGCACATGATCTACATCGCCGACGGCCCCAGCGACATTCCGTGCTTCTCCCTCGTCCTCGAGCGCGGCGGCAAGACCTACGGCGTGTACAACCCCGACCGGCCGGACGAGTTTAAACAGAACGACGCCCTCCGGCGGGCCGACCGCATCGATTACTACGGCAAGGCCGATTACCGCGACGGCAGCGAGACCTGCAACTGGTTCCGGCTGCAAATCCAGGAAATCGCCGATCGCATCGTGACCGAGCGCGAGGCGGCGGTGGCGTCGCGCGTCGCGCGTCCTCCGCGCCACCTCAACACCACCCCCGAGGAAGAGGCCGCCCGGCGTCAGGGCAAGCCGCCGGCGCAGGCCACTTTTCTGGAGTAGCCTCCGGGCGCGGTCGCGCCGCGGGGCGTCACGGCGCGCTCGCCAGCTTTTGGTCCAACTGCGCCACGAGGTTATTCACCTGGGCCGCGTAGGTGTAGGCTGAGGCGGGCGCGCGCCCGTTGACGACTTGGTCGAGGCCGGCGTTCCACGCCAGCGCGATGTTGAAGGGCGTGGGTTCAATCCCGCCGCTCACGAGGCCCCGCTTGAGCCACTCGTAATGCTTCACGGCCACCTCGTCGGAGGCCTCGCGTTGCACGGCCTGGGCAAAGGGCTTGCGGGTGTACATCCGCCACGTGCCGATCCGGAACTGATACGGCCCGAGTTCCCCGCGCGGGCCGACCCTCGTGCTGTTGCGCGGATTTTCCACCCAGTTGATCGCCTGCAGCGTCGCCCAGCGCTGGGAGGCAAACGCCGTCAGCCCCGTCATGGCGAGCGTCAGGACGAGGAGAAGGGCATACCGCAGATGTTGGGTTGGTCTGTGCATGAGTCCGATGGAAGCGGCGGATAGATGGGACTGACGGTGGGGCTGTAAAGGGGTTTTTGTTCACAACGCCAAATTGGCGCTGGTTTTTACTTTTTACGTTCGGACCTGGGTTTATTGCACGGGCAGATGGACCCGCACAGCGACCATCAGTTCGACACGCGCGCGCTTTTTACACGGACTCTTTTTCGCCGCTCCTGCTCCGCGCCGAGCCGCCCGGCCAATCGCGGCGGCAGTCGGCCTACGCGCGTAGCTCTCCGGCCACGTGCTCGAGAATGAATTCCGCCACCGCGGATTTCGGCGCCGGTCCAAAGGGCAGCGGCATCGCGCCGCGCGCGAGCAGAATGATGGCGTTGTCCGCCGCGTTCATGCCCAGCCCCGGTTGGCTCACGTCGTTGGCCACGATCCAGTCGAGGTTCTTTTCCTCCAGCTTGCGCCGGGCCCGGGCCTCGAGATCGTGCGTTTCCGCCGCGAATCCCACCACGACCTGCCCGGGCCGCTTGCGCGCGGCCAGCGTTCTCAGAATGTCGATGGTCGGCACCAGCTCGAGCCGCCAGCCGCTCCCGCCCTTCCTGAGTTTTTCCGGCGAACAAACCTTCGGACAATAATCGGCCACCGCCGCCACCGCCAGAAACAGGTCGCAGTCCGCAAACCGCGGTTCGCACGCCTGGAACATCTCCGCCGCGGAGACCACGGCGTGCAGCGCCGCGCCCGGCGGCGGCGCCAGCGCCACCGGACCGCTCACCAGATCCACCCGCCAGCCGCGCCGCAGCGCCGCGGCCGCCAGCGCGTAGCCCATCCGCCCGCTCGAGCCGTTGCTGATGAACCGCACGGGATCGAGATGCTCGCGGGTGGGTCCGGCGGTGATTAGGCAGCGCACGCGGGGGCTCACCCGGACATTATTGGCAGCGACCGCGGGCGGTGTCCACCGCGGTTCGCAGGCCCGACGACAACGCGGATCAGAGAATGCGCCGCCGCGCGTCCTCTCCGCCGCCGGCCGCGCAGGAACTCCCGGTGGAGGGTCGTGAACAGCCACGATTTGGCCTTCGTGATGTCGCGCAGGGCCGCCCCTTTGGTGGCCCAGATGTAGAACGTCTGTTGCGTAAGGTCGCACGCGTCGGCCTGGTTTTTGGCCAGGCTCAGGGCAAAGCGGAAGAGCGACGCGTAGTTCGCATCCACCAACTGCGTGAAAGTGTCAGACCCCATGGGGAGAACGAGACCGTGCGACGGCCCAATATTCCCGAAAAAATGCCTCGCGTCGAGGGAGGCACGGCGAATCTTGGCCTCATGCTCCGGGTGCTGCTTCCTCCCAACCTTGTCGCGGCGGCCGCGCGGGGCGCCGTCGCGGTGAAGGTGGAGTTTGAACCGGGCCCGCCGCCGCCCGATCTGGCGGAGGTGCTGGCCTGGCTGCAGCTGCAGGTGGGCGCGCCGGTCCGGTCCCCGGTGTTTCTGCAGCTCACCCGCGCCCAGCTGCGCGAACTCATCCTGTTCACCGAGGATCAACCGGTGTTCTTCTGGGTGAACCGGCCCGGCCAGCCGCTGGCCTGGCGCGAGGGCGCCCTCCCCGGCGTCAGCGAGCACCTCGAGGAGGCCGAGACGCCGGCGGCGGCGCCCGTCGCGGAAGCCGCGCCGCCCAGGAGCCCGCGCCGCAGACCCGGCGCCAATCCCGCCGCCGCCCCGCTGATTGTCGACGGCAGCGAGCATTACCTCGCCCTGACCCCGCCCGACCCGGAGCACCCCACCTATGATGAGGCGCTCGCCCTCGTGCAGCGGCACGGCTTCATCCTCGAAGTGTCCAACCGCCGCTGGTGGCAGCGCGACCGCCATAAGACGCTGAATTTCCTCGCCGCCCACTGGGCGCGGCTGCGCGAGCATTTCGGCGCGCAGTTCGCGCCCAACTTCGAGCGCAACACCGCGAACCTGCGGCTGGCCACCATCGCCTGCACGGCGGTCGAGGCCGAGGACGGTTTCGACGTCACGCTGGATCTGGTGGCCGGGCACGCCACCACGGCCGCCGTGACCGCCGCGCTGGCCGGCGGGCGGAGCTACGTCGAGGACGCCGGCACCGTGGTGCTGCTGCCGCCGGCGACCATCGAACAACTGACGCGGGCCCAGCGCCGGCTGGCCGATGACCCCGCCGCCGCCGCCACGCCGCATCGCATTGTGCGTTTGTCCGGCGCCCGCGTGGCCGAGGCCGACGCCGTGCTGGAATCGCTCACGCCGAACTTCCAGCCGCCGGCCGCCTGGCGCGAGCGCAGCGCCGCCCTGCGCAACCTGTCCCAGCTGGCGCCCGCGCCGGTGCCGCCGGCCCTTGATGCGTTGCTGCGCCCCTACCAGCGGCTCGGCGTGGCCTGGCTCTGGCACCTGTACCGCCACGACCTCGGCGGCGTCCTGGCCGACGAAATGGGTCTGGGCAAAACCGTCGAAGCCCTGGCCCTCATCGCGGCGCTTCGCGCCGCGAAATGCCAGATTCCAGGCCCCAAATCCCAATCCGCGGACGTCAGCCTCGTCGTCTGCCCCGCCTCGCTCGTGGAGAACTGGCGGCGCGAAGCCCTCCGGTTCACTCCGGAGCTGCGCGTCCTCGCCCACCACGGCGGCGAACGGGCGGACTCCAGCGCGGCGTTCGGCGCGGTTGACCTCGTCATCACCTCCTACGGCACGCTGGTCCGCGACCAGGCGCTGTTCGCGTCCCTCGCGTACGCCTGCGTGATCGGCGACGAAGCCCAGCACATCAAGAACCGCCGCACGCAGCACGCGCAGGCGCTGCGGGCCCTCCGCGCCCGCGGCCGCTTCCTGCTGACCGGCACGCCGCTGGAAAACCGCCTCGAGGACCTGCGCGCGCTGTTCGACTTCCTGATGCCCGGCTACATCGCCGCGCCGCCCGCCGGCCTCCGCGGGGAGGAGCGCACGTGGTTCGACGACCGGCTGCGCGCGCAGACCGCGCCCTACCTGCTCCGCCGCACCAAGGGCGTGGTCGCCCCCGAGCTGCCGCCGAAGATCGAGCAGACCATTTACTGCGAGCTGCCGCCCGCACAGGCGGCGCTGTACCGCGATTGGCAGGAGCAGGGCGAACGCGAGCTCGACGCCCTCGCCGCCGGCGGCGCGTCCGAGGCCCGCGTGCGGTTCGCCACCCTGACGCAATTGCTGCGCCTGCGGCAGATCTGCTGCGATCCGCGCCTCGTCACCGAAGCCTGGGCGGCGGACGCCACCGTGCCGGCCAAACTCGAGGCGTTCCGCGAACTGCTGGAGGAGGCGATCGACGACGGCCACCGTCTGCTGGTATTTTCCCAGTTCACCTCGCTTCTCGCGCTGCTGCGCCAGGAGCTGGAGACGCAGGCCACGGCCTATTGCTACCTCGACGGCACCATGCCCGCCCGCGCCCGGCACGCCGAGATCGACCGCTTCCAGCAGTCGCCGGAGGTGCCGGTCTTCCTCCTCTCCCTCAAGGCCGGCGGCACGGGGCTCAATCTCACCGGCGCGGACGTCGTCGTGCATTTTGACCCGTGGTGGAATCCCGCGGTCGAGGCGCAGGCCACCGACCGGGCGCATCGCATCGGCCAGACCCGCGTGGTCACGAGCTACAAGTTGATCTGCGCCGGGACCGTCGAGGAGAAGGTGCTGCAACTCCAGGACGCCAAACGGGCGCTGCTGGCCGGCGTGTTTGAGGCCAGCGAGGCCGCCGCGGCCGGACTTTCCCTCGGCGACCTGCGCGCGCTGCTCGACTGAGCGACGAAGAAACTCGGTTACACCGCTAATTATCGCTAATCACCGCTAATTTGGCCCGTTCGATCCGAAGGAGAATAGGAAAGACGGCCTGTTGGGTCGTCTGAAGAATTAGCGTTCATTAGCGCAGATTAGCGGTTTCAAAGAACCCGCTCACCATGCAATAGGCTTGCGGTCGCGGAGAAAGCCGCCGGTGAGCGACGACGGCGCCTCGGCGGCGAGCCACACGATGGTGTCGGCCCCCTGCTCGACCGTGCGCGGGGCGTCCGACCCGCCCATGTCGGTGCGCACCCAGCCGGGGCACACCGAGTTGACCGCGATGCGCT
>CAZAFS010000229.1:0-5518 GCA_964484165.1 uncultured Opitutaceae bacterium
CACCGGCAGCGGTTCGAGCTTCGTGATGGAGAACATGAACGTCACGCGGAAGCAGATCCTCAGCTTCGCCGTCCGGCCCACCAAGCGGCCCGAGGTGCGCATTCCCGCGTTTGAGGTCGCGACCGACAAAGGCACCCAGCACGTCGCCGCCGCCACTTATGCCATCGGCAACGCCACCGTCGGCCAGAGCGCCATTCCCCTCGAGACGGCGGTGAAGACGCGAATCGCCCCCGCCGATGGCGCCTTCTGGGCTGGCGAGGTTTTTCCCGTCACGTACACGCTCGACATCGCGCGGCGCTTCCGGCCCCGCCCGCCCGGGCCGGTCGTGTGGACGCCGGCGCCGCTCACGGTGGAGGATTGGGCCCAGCCGGAGCAGTTCGAATCGAACACCGGCAGCGATCCGCGCATCGGGCTCGTCTACCGAACCCGCGGCTACATCAGCACCGCCGGCACCTACCGGATTCCGGCCGCCACCCAGGAGGTCGTGCTCGTGGTCGACACCAGTGGCAACCTGTTCACGTATCCCTTCTCGTCGCCCCAGATGGTGCAGCACACCGTCACCAGCAACGAGCCCACGCTGACCATCAAGCCCCTGCCGGACGACGCCCCCGCCGACTTTGGCGGCGCCGTCGGCCAGTTCACCTTTCACGCCAAGGTCGTGCCGACGACCGTGGCGGTCGGCGAACCGATCACGTGGACGATCGAACTCGCCGGCACCGGCAACTGGCCCGACATTCACGGGCTGCCGGCGCGTGAAGTGTCGAAGGATTTCAAGGTGTTGCAGCCGCAGGCCAAGCGCACCCCCGTCGCCGGCAAGCTGTTCGAGGCCTCGCTCAGCGAGGACGTCGTGCTCATCCCGACCAAGCCGGGCAGCTACACGCTCGAACCGGTGCGCTTCTCGTATTTTGACCCGCGCAGCGGCACCTACCAGACCGTGACCACCGGCGGCGTAACGGTGACCGTGACCCCGCCGGCCGGCACGGAACCGGCCGCCACCTCGCTGTTCACGCCGTCCGCCCTGACCAGCGCCGCTCCGTCGCCACCGCCCGCCGCCACCCGCGCCCCGCAGCTGCCCGCGCCGCCCCCCGCGCCCGCCGCCATCCCGCGCGATCCGCTCCCCGGCGCGGATCTCGGCTTCGTGCCCCTCCCCAGCCGCAGCCTGGCGCTGTGGCTGGCGTGGTCGATCCTCTGGATCGTGCCCGTCTGGCTCGTGCTGGCCGCCCTGCGCGCCCGCCGCAACGACCCGCTGCGCGCCCGCCGCGAGGCCCGCGCGCGGCTTGTCCAGACGCTCGCCCACCTTCGGGCCGCGGCGAATCCGGCGGCCCGCGTGTCGGCGCTCCACGCCTGGCAGCGCGACACCGCGATCCTGCTCGGCGTTCCGTACGCGGCCCCGACCAGCGCGAACATCGCCGACCTGGCCCAAAACTCCCGCCGCAGCCTCGCCTCCCTTGTCTTGGCGCCGGCGGCCTCCGCGGGCGCCGGCGTCCAACCCAAGGGCGGGCGCCCCTGGGTCGGCTTGTGGTCGGACGCGGACCGGGCTCTGTATGGCAGTGAGAATGTCCTGCCGGATGACTGGCTGGTGCGCGCGGAGGCCGCGCTGGAAACGACGCGCGTGCCGGCGTGGCAGGTCTCTGCGCTCTTCCAGCCGCGCAACCTGCTGCCCTGGCTCGGTGGACCCGAAACCGGAAAGCGGATACCGGAGACCGGAAAGATCGGTGCCGCGGTTGTCTTGTTGATTCTGCTCTCCGGTATCCGCTTTCCGGCATCCGCGATGGCCGCGGACGCCCCGCGGAATCCCGAATCCCGGACCCTGAACTTCTACTCCGGGCCGCTCGCCGCGTACAACGCCGGCGACTTCTCCGCCGCCGAGCAGGCGTGGCGCGCGGCCATCGCCCGCACGCCCGCCGATTGGGTGGCGCGGCATGACCTCGCGCTGGCCCTCGCCCAACAGGGGCACTGGCCGGAGGCGGCGGCCCACTGGACATCGGCGTTCCTGCTCAATCCGCGCAACGAGTCGGTGCGCTGGCATCTGGCGCTGGGTTACGAGCGTGCCGGCTACACGCCGCCCGACCTCGGCGAGTTTGCCGTGGCCTCCGGCCCCCATCTCGTGGCGCGCCTGGCCTCACCGGCCGAGTGGCAATGGCTCCTGGTCGCGGCCGGCGCGCTGTTTGCCGCCGGGCTGCTCCTGCTGCTGCTGCGCGCCTATCTGCCGCCGGCCCGGTGGATGCGCCCGACGGCGCTCGCGGCGGCGGGCGCGGGCCTCGTCCTGGCGGTGGTCGCCGTCACCTCGCTGCATTTTTACGGTGACACCGTCGATCCGCGGGCGGCGATCGCCTGGCATCAGGTCCTGCTCCGGTCGATCCCGACGGAGGCCGACACGCAGCAAAAGACCTCTTCCCTGCCCGCCGGCTCGCTCGCCGTGGTCGACAAGGAGTTCCTCGGCTGGGTGCGCCTCGCCTTCGCCAACGGCCAGACTGGCTGGGTCCGCCGCGAGGACATCGTCTGGCTGTACCGGTAGGCGCTCCGCCGGCCGGTTCGACCCCGCCGCCCCGAATGAAACTTCTTTCGCCGCTCTGCGGTTTGGCGTGAGCGATTTTTCTTACCCGATGACCCACTGGCCCGCGTTGTTAATGCCCGTCCGGCCCGTTTGCTTGCGCCGGCGCACATCGCGGCCCGCGTGCTGCCCGGGCAGCAGAACCTGACCCGCGGCAACTGGTTCCAGGTCGAACGGCTCGTGAATCTGTCCAAACACGACTACTCGCCGGACCCGAACGTCACCCTCACGCTTGACGGCAAGTGGATCGTGTTCCGCTCAAACATACTCGGCCCGACGCACGTCTTTGAGGTCGAGGTGGCCAAAGCGAGGTGACGGGATTCGCCGGTTGATCGCAACGGGGGTACACGGGCTGATGACCCTCCCCCGCCGCCGGGTTGGTTTCCCCATCCGGGGCGAACCGCACACGCGCTGGAGATATCGGTCGGAAGTTTCGCGCCTTGTCAAACGCGGGCCACCAGGGCAACATCAACCCGGGTCGAAGCGCGAAGAACTGCAGTCCAGCCTGCTGAACCGCGTTTGGCAGGGTGCAGTGCGGATGCTTTGTCCAGCCACCGACACCCAAGACCAACCCCACCCTCCAGCCATGAAATATCTACCCCTGACCTTATTGTGTTTGGGCTCCATGGCCGTCGTCCGCCCGGCGATGGCCGAGATGTTCGTCCGTCCATCGGTGATGTATGTGAGCTTCCAGAACTCCGGCTACTCCAACAAAACCGGCCTCAGCTTAGCCGCCGGCACCACCCTCGGGGCGGGTGCTGAGCATGAACTTGGGCTCGAAATCGTACTCATGGACTGGGCGCTGTCACAAGATTTGAACGCCGGGGGCCCGTTTGTGTTCCCCACCACTGGCAGCGGCCACCTTGTCCCCTATCTGGCAAACTACCGCTACCGCTTTGGCGCCAAAGACGCCCAACTTCGCTACTATCTGGGGCCGTCGCTGGGACTGGCCAACTACCGCGGGGATCTGACTCAAATCCGGTCCGGTGTGATCGCCCATGCCACCGTCAGCCAATGGTCGGCCGTCTATGGCGGGACTGTCGGCGTGACGGTCAAGCTAACCGACATGCTGGAACTCGATGTCGGCTATCGCTACCTCCACGTCGCAAGCATCGACCCCGGCTCGGGGTCCAATCGAATTCCCATGGACGCCACGCAGGTCAACCTTCTCCACGTCGGCCTGGGCTTCCGGTTTTGATGGGCAGTCGCGGATCGTCCGGCCCGCTCCTTACACCTTACCCTTTCGCGCTTACACTCGCCCCTCGGTTTTCCGCACCATCCGGAGCATGGATTCCTCGGGATTGAGGGCGGCGACACCGACGAGGTCCACCCATTGCAGGTCGTGGGATTCGTCACTGACGATCAGCTCTTCCTCCGGGTCGGCCTCGACCAAAAAGCGCAAGTCGAGATGCCAGTGCCCCGGCGCGTCCCCGCGCGGCGGAATCCAGTGGCGGTCCACGTCGAAGACCTCGGGTGAAACCGCGCGCAGCCGGGTCAGGCCGGTCTCTTCGCGCGCCTCGCGCAGCGCCACGGCGAGCAGATCGGGATCGCCGTCCGCGTGGCCGCCCGGCTGCAGCCACTTGTCGAGTTTGCGGTGGTGCGTGAGCAGCACGCGCCGCCGCGGGGCATCGACGATCCAGGCCGAGCCGGTGAGATGACCCGGGGCGCAGGTGCGTCGCAGGCAGTCCGCCTGGGCTTCGACAAAGCGGATGATCTCGGCCGTCATCGCCGCCTCGTGCGGGTCGGCGGCGTGCGGCTGGTGCGTGCGGAGCAGGCGGAGAACGGCGGCGCGGTGCATGGCGGCGGCAGGGACCATGAAAGCCGGCGCCCGCCGTCCTTGGCGAACCATTTCCCTCGCTCCAGGGGCTGGCCGGCCCGCGACCGTTGTCAACTACGGCGTGTCTTCAAATCCGGATTGTCATTCTGAACGAAGTGAAGAATCCAGTTGGATATCGTCGGATCTCGCTGCGGGGTCTCACTGGATCCTTCCTCCTTCGCCAAGGCTTCGGAGGACAGGTCGCTACGCTCAGGATGACACGTCGGAAAAATCAGAGTTTGAAGACACGCCCTTGTTGAAAAGAGATCCGGCGCCGGGCGCCGTGATGATTCTCCCCGTGGCGGGGAGAAAGCCCCCCCGCGAGGTCGGCCGCTCAAGGCGCCGGATCGCGTTCGCGCCAGAGCGCGTCGGCGGTGAAGGGTTTCGGCGCCTCCAGGTGCTGCCACACCTCGTCGACCGTGCCGACGACCGTGAAGAGATCGTGCAGGCCCGGGGACTTGAAATGCTCGCGGGTCATGCGCGCGAAGAAGCGCAGCAGGTCGTCGTAGAACCCATCCTGGTTGACCAGGATGATCGGCTTGTGCACGAGGTTGAGGTAGCGGTGGGTCATCATCTCGACGAACTCCTCGAGCGTGCCGATGCCGCCGGGCAGGGTGACAAAGCCGTCGGCGCGTTCCTCCATGAGCCGTTTGCGTTCGCGCAGGGTGCCGACCGTCACGAGTTCGTCGGCGGCGGTGTACGCCAGCTCGCGCGACTTCATGAACTCGGGAATGATGCCGACGACCCGGCCGCCCCCTTCCTTGACCGCGCGGCCCACGACGCCCATGACGCCGCGATTGCCGCCGCCGTAGACCAAGCCCCAGCCGTGCGCCACAAGCTGGCGGCCGAATCGCTCGGCCGCCGTGTAATACCTGGGATCCAGCTGGTCGCTGGAGGAACAATAGACGCAGATGAAGCCGGGCATGCTCTTGACCACGGATGACACAGATTAACCCGGATGAAAGCAGAAATAGTTTGTTCCCTCGGGCTCGATCCGGGTGTATCCGTATAATTTGTGGTGTCCTCCTCGTCTTATCGCGGCCGGCTCGCGCCCTCCCCGACCGGCCTGCTGCACCTCGGTCACGCGCGGACATTCTGGACCGCCCAGCAGCGGGCCCGCGCCGCCGGCGGCGGGCTGGTGTTGCGGG
>CAZAFS010000230.1:0-5508 GCA_964484165.1 uncultured Opitutaceae bacterium
GTCGGCAGGTTTCGTATTCATGGGGTTTCTTTGGCTTCGTCAGAGGTGACGCGCGACCGAAGCTGATACCCGCGGCGCCTTTGCCGCCGAAGTGCTCGCGGAGGTCGTCGCGTCTGCCGACTGGTTGCGCAGGTCTTTCATCGGCGTGCGATGCTGAGGCTAAAACTTCTCCTCAAGGTAAGCCTGCCATTCAGGATGTCTTCTCAAATAAAGCGCGGCGACCGCCCAAAAGCCGCCGCCCATCGCTCGAACTACGACCGCTGCCACCACTCGTCCTTCTTCCTTCAGGATGTAGATCGCCGTCATTGCCGAAACAACGCAGACCAACGCACCGATGGCGGACAACGCGATCAGAACGATTCTCATCGTCGGCGACCACGGCCTCACAGGCAATGCGTGCATGGTGTCTTTCTCTCGCTCAACAGTGTTTATCCGGCCAAATCCCGCGTACGCCCTTCGTTCGCACGGGGCAAACAATTAAGGCAGTGGGTCCGTCCGCCCGCACCGCTGCGGCGGCGCTGGCGGGCGATGTTCGGTCTGTAGGAGCCTGCTTGCAGGCGATAATCGGTCGCGGGCGATTTTTTTGCCGCAACGCGGCCGATGATCCCGAGTGGATCCGCCGCGAAATTAGAGGAGTGGAAGCGAGCTTGCTCGCGATCGAAGGTACGAATCGCCTGCAAGCAGGCTCCTACATGACATCCCGTTCGCCGGTCTATTTCCGAGGCCACTCCGCCCTGCAATCATTGCGCTTTTGCGTAGGACAAAAACCCCCGCGATCTATTCTCACAACCAAGCCGCCAAGGCCCGAAGCGCAGTCCCGCCAGCGCGACGCTTTGTATCGCGGCGCGATCGCCCCTCGCCGCCACCGCGCTTCGCGTTTGCCGACATTGGCCGCACCGACCCAAGAACCTGGAACCGACATCCCATGCTCCTTTATGGTGGGGCAGGGATGAATTTGCGCACCTGGCGGGCAACGTAATCCTCCGACAGCTTCGCATCGGCGAGCCCGGAATTGATGCGCCCGATGTATTCCTGTTTCGGCGGACCTTCGGCGGTGATCGAATCGACGTAGACCAGGGCCAATTCCTCCTTGCCGCCATGCAGCACGCGAAGGTCGGCTTTGCGATACATGCCGGTGGCGACACCCTCATATCGATCCAACGATTCCTCGTCGGACCGGGAAATCTCGAACAACACCCCTTCGACTTCATCTCCCGCCGACTCGACCACATTGGCGTACCCACGGGCGGTAATGATCCACCGATAACCGCGCAGACGGGCGATGCCGATCTTCCTACTCTCCGGGCATCGCCTCGCCATCTGGGCGTCCCACATGTTCGAGCCGTAGGCGAAGTAGAGTCTCATGGCATTGACTGCCGTTACCGACGAGCCGCGCCGCATGGCGGCGTTGGCTCCGGCGCTTTGTTCGGCTCTTGCTTCATTCCGATTTCAGTGGCCCGTTCAAAGTCTGGGATCAGAGTCATGGTTGGCGATCGAAGAGCTCCTTGCCGAGACAGATGCTGGTTTCCGGGGAGCGGAGGTATTCCCCGTAGAGGGGAATCGGATGGAAGCCGGTTGCCCGATAGAGGGCCAGGGCGGCGGCCTGCCGGATGCCGGTTTCGAGGATCAGCCGGCGCACGCCCAGCGCCCGCGCCTCCGCCTCGAGCGCGGCCACGAGGCGCCGCCCCAGACCCGTCCCGCGCACGCTGGGCGCCACATACATTCGCTTGAGTTCGGCCGTCCCGGCATCGAGAAGGCGCACGGCTCCGCAGCCGACCGGCGTTCCCTCCCGGTAGACGACGAGAAACGCGCCGCGCCCGTCGGCTACGTCCCCGGGATCCAGGCCAAAGTGAGTCGCCCCCGGCTCGGGATAGACGCCGCTCAGCTCGGCGTTCAACGCGTCGATGAGGGCGCGGCTGACGACGTCGGTGAGCCCGGCGCGCTCGATCGTGATGTTTTCGGTGGCCATCGGTATGCAGGAATGCACCGCTCTACAGCGTTTTTCAGGCCAAGATCTGCGCGCGCCCCTCATTCGTGCGGCGCAACCCATTATGGGCGTGGGGAAGTCTGCTTTGGATCGCGCGGCAACGGCGCGTGGTAGGGCGGCATCGCCGTACCGAGCGCCGCAAGGCGCGACATCGGCCATGCCGCCTTCCGGCAGCGGCGAATTCCGGCCGATGATTCTGGCGGGGTCCGGCGACCCCGCCCTACAATCGTCTTCTCCCGCCGCCACGCGGCACCGTGACATCGACGTTCATCGCCGCCACGTCCGCTTCGCACCAAGGTCAAAGGCGAAGCACGACCCTAACCAAGGATGGGCTTCCAAAATCTGGTTGTCATTCTGAACGAAGTGAAGAATCCAGTGGGACACCGTCTGGGCGCGCTGCGTCCTCTCACTGGATCCTTCCTCCTTCGCCCCTTTCGACAGGCTCAGGGCTACGGAGGACAGGTCGCTGCGCTCAGGATGACAAACGGCCCCTGCCCGCTTCAACCCGCCCCATCATGGCCTCCCACTCCTCCACTCCGAAAAACCCCACCCCACCCGGCGGGCAACTTTCCCGGCGCGACGCGTTGCGCGTGCTTGGCGCGGCCGGCGCGGCCATGCTGGCATCCGCCCCGCGCCTGGGCGCGGCAGAGGGCGGCACCAACGCTCCCGCCCGGGGCCCGGCTCCGAGCCTGGCGGGGGCGCAGGCCGGGTTCTACCGCTTCCACATCGGCAAATTCCAGGCCCTCGCCCTGAACGAGGGCGGCATCCGCGGGCCGATCGACCAGCCGGTCTGGGCCGGGGCCTCAGCGGCCACGATGAAAGCGGACCTGGCGGCGGCGGGGATGCCAGTCACGACGATCGAATTGCCGTTCACGGTCCTGCTCGTGCGCTTGGGGGCCGAACTGGTGCTGATCGATGCCGGCTCCGGTCCGCTCTTCGGATCGACCGCCGGCCTGCTTCCCGCGAGCCTCGCCACCGCCGGCGTGCCGCCCGGCGAGATCACGGCCATCATCCTGACGCACGGGCACGGCGACCACTTTGGCGGCCTGCTCGACGCCGCGACCAAGGAGCCGGCCTTCCCCCACGCCCGGCTGTTCGTGCGCCGGCGCGAGTACGACTACTGGACGTCGGCGGATCCCGACGTCTCCCAGATGCTCATCCCCGCGGACAATGCGCGCGGTCTGTTTCCCCGGGCCCGGGAGATTCTGGGGCGGTTCAAGGACCAATGGCAGTTCGTCGAGCCGGGCGACAAGCCCCTTGACGGCCTGGAGATCATCGATGCGGCCGGCCACACGCCCGGCCAGATCGGGGTGCTGATCTCCTCCGGCAGCGACCAGCTGCTGCATTTCGCCGATGTCGCGCACCACCACGCCGTGTCGTTCGCCCACCCGGACTGGGCGTACCTCTTCGACAGCCAGCCGCAGCTCGCCACCGCGACCCGCCGGCGGCTCCTCGACCGGGCGGCCGCGGAGCGGCTGCGGCTCTTCGGTTCGCACATGCCCTTTCCCGGGCTCGGGCGCGTCCGGGTCGCCGGCGACCACTACGAGCACGTGCTGGAGCCGTGGAGTTCGGTGCCGGAAAACCCGACGCCCGCGTGACGGGCAACGCCTGACATCAATATCCGCAACCTTGGCGTGACCCCGCCGCCGGCGTTTTCACACCTGATCCTCCCAGTACTGACTCAGTTCGTCATTGCGAGGAGCCCCGCCGCCGCGGCGGGGCGACGAAGCAATCCAGCTGGCCCGCCTTCGCTCTGCGAGCTCCGGCGCGGCTGCGCTTCTTCGACGGATCGAGCCGAAGCCTTGGCGTAGGCTGGCTGGATCGCCTTCCTGCTTCGTCCCATTCGACAGGCTCAGGGCTTCGGAGGACAGGTCGCTGCGCGCAGGATGACAGTCGGCGACAGCGAGGTTACGGCCGCCTTCGCCGTGGCTTCGGCGAGCCGAGGCGACCCCGCCCTGCAATCGTTTCCTCACGCGGCATCGCGACATCGGCGCGTTGTAGGGCGGCATCGCCGGGCCGAGCGCCGTTAGGCGCGACATCAGCCATGCCGCCTTCCGACGGTAATCAATTCCGATCGATGATCTTGGCGGGGTACCGCCGCCTTCGCCGTGGCTTCGGCGAGCCGAGGCGACCCCGCCCTACAATTTGCTCCTCACGCCCAGGCACCAAACGCAGACGCGCCCGTACGGCGCCCCGGCCCCGCCGGGCGTCGGGCGGTCAGCGCTTCGGCTCGGGCGGTTTGATGAGGACGGAAACGATCTCCGTCGATTCCACGAGGTGGCGGTCCTTGACGGCGGGATCGAATTTCCATTGGCGCACCGCCGCCAGCGCCGGCTCGGCGAAGGCGGGATCATTGGACTCCACGACCTCCGCCGACTCCACCTGGCCCTTGGGGTTGATCCGGCAGCTCACCGTGACCCGGCCCTCCCGTCCGCTGGCCTTTAGGTCGGCGGGATAGACGGCATGGGGAGTGCGGGCGGGAATGGCGGCGAATTCCGTCTTCCGGCCGCTCGCATAATCGTCCGACTTCTGCGTTTGCGCGGCGAGGTAGTCCGCCGGCATCCGGGAGTGCAGCAGCTCGACGCCGTCGGAGAAGATGTGCACCACGTAGCGCCCTTCCTCGAGGGGGACCTGCAGTTTGAAGGACAGCTCAAAGTCCACCTCCTTGCCGGCTTCCAGGTCGGGCAGGCGCGAGAACAGGTAGCCCGAGTCCTTCCAGGAGGTGAGTTCCAGCACGAAGAAACAGTTCTGGAGCGAGACGTCTGATTTCGCCACGCCCCGGACCTCCATTTCATAGTTCAAGCGCCCCGCGGAGTGGGCCAGATTCACATTCAGGTGACGGGTTCGAACGATGAACTTCGGGAGGGCGACCAGGCCCGGCCGATAGAAAGGCGCCTTGATAAGGGCATACTGCTGGGCGGAGGCCTCCTGCAATTTTCCGTCCACGTCGATTTCGGGAGCGCCGTGGCGAATCTCCTTCACCACCCGGGCGTGGCCCTCTTCATTGACGACAAAGACGTTTTGGGCGGACGCGCGCGGGGCGAGCGCCAGGACGCCGAGCACCAGCAGAGGGATGACCTTGGGAGGGGTTGGCATGGTCATTCTTGTAGGTCGGAATGCTTCGCGAGAACAGCCGAAAAGGGGGAGTCCGAAGGTCTCTGGTCTCGTGTCTTAAGGTCGGAGTGGCGAACAAGCCCCGGACGCGGCCGCCTGACGGGAAACGCCGGACATCAACATCCGCAACCTCCGCGTGACCCCTTTCTAGCTCCCTCGAGCGAGAGCAGTTCCGTGATGCGGAACCCAGTGTTGAGGCCCAAGACCACAAGAACCTGGTCCCTCAACGGGAAGTTTCCGCGGGCGAAGTGGATTCGGGGGCCCGTTCCGGATGAAAGGGAGCCCTCGAATCCCCTCCCGGTTTAACGAAGGACACGGCGGAACACTGGTTGGGAACGTCGCTGGTCCTGGACCACTTGTCCGAACACTTAAAAGGGATCATTGGCATGTGGGTCGATGACGATGGG
>CAZAFS010000231.1:0-5497 GCA_964484165.1 uncultured Opitutaceae bacterium
TTCATCGATGAGACGGGTGCGGTCCGGATGCCATCCGGCTCGGTGCAAGAGGATGAGCGGCTGAGCGGGTTGGCGATCGCGGCGCTGCGCCAGTGGAAATTTGAACCGCCAACCCGCAATGGGAAACCGGTGCTCGTGGCGGCGGAGCAGGTTTTTAATTTCGGCTCAACCGCCGGAGATTGAGGGACCAGTTGGCCGCCGTGGTGAGCCCGGACCTTTGGTGGCCGGAATTCTTCGTTTGAGGGCCGAGCCGGAAGGGCGGGGGGCGGATTCGCCCCGGTGGCGCGAGTCACGTGTTCACGGTTTCGTGCAGGAATCCGGCCAGCTCCTCCCGCAAACGCTGCCGGGCGCGGTAGAGCCGGGTCTCCACCCCCCGTTCCGAACAGCCGACAATCACGCTGATCTCGCGATAGGAGAGGTGCTCGTAGTGGTGGAGCAAGATCGACGTCCGCAGATCGTGCGGCAGGCGATCAATGGCGGCGCGCACGGCCGCACAGGCCTCGCCGCGCTCAAGGGCGGCGTCGGGCAGGGGTTCTTCCGCCGCGGACAGCCTCGCGCTGACGGGTGACCCGGAGTCCTCGAAGGAGGCGTCCAGGCTGACCGTGGGGTGGCGGACGCGCCAGCGGTAATGATTGTGGCAGAGGTTGGCGAGGGTCGTGAAAAGCCAGGCCGCCAGCTTCGTATCGGTGCGCAGCCGCATCCGCTGCTGATGCAGGCGCACGAAAGTCTCGGCGACGAGGTCGCGCGCGTCGGCTTCGTTCTGCACGTAGCGCCAAGCGAAGGAAAAAAGCGGCCGCCGCCAGCGCGCGATCAGCTCGTCGAGGGCGTTGTCCTGTCCCGCCTGCAGGGCCTGCAGGCAGGCCAGATCGCTGGCAGGTTCGGAGTTCACAGGACTTCCCCCGCGACGGCTCAGTTCAGGGAGGTGCGATTATCGGTCGTCAGCACGGGGCCCAAGAAAGTGAGATAGCGCACACGCTGCTGGGCGGTCATCACGTTGGCCGCGTCGGCGACCAGTTGGCGGGTGGAGGTGAGGCACTCGCGATCCACGACGCGGCGCTGTTCGACGAAATGCGCGAACTCGAGGAAATCGACCTGCCCCGACGTCGTCCGCTCGCGTTCAAAGTCGTCGTACTCGACGCGCATGCGCGCGACTTGGGCGGCGAGTTCCAGCAGGCGCGGGCTCGACCTCTCATGGATGCTTTTGATGCGGGCGAACTGCTCGTCGGAGAGCTTCAGCTCGGTTTTCAACCACTGGAGCTGGCAGTCGGGGCTGTCGCCCTGGCAGGGCCGCTGCCACATGAACCAGCCGGCGTGCGCCAGCAGGCCGGCGGCCAGCCCCAGGAGGATTACGGCAAGCGCGCGTTTCATGGGCGTCGGGCGGCGAGGGTGACGTTCGATTGATCGATCAGCGGATCGATCAGGCGGAGGTAACTCTGGGCCAGTTGGGTGCTGCGCTCGGCCTGCAGGCGAGAGAGGCGCACCTCGGCCATGAAGAGCCCCAGCAACATGCAGGCCGCGACAAAGGCGACGGCAAACGACGGGCGGGAAAACATAACCTCAACGCGGGCGAGGAAGCCGGGCGGCTCGGCGCGGCTCTCCGTCACGGCGATGCGGCGCCAGACCTCGGAGGGTAAATGCGCCGGCGGGGCCGGCGTTTCAGCCCAGTGGTCGAGCAGGTTGTCGAGAGGGTCGGGAGGAGGATTCATGAGGATCACCGCCACCTCGAACCATCCTCGCCGGAGCGAAGGCGGATGCGAGGCAAGTCAGGCCGGAGGGGACGGTCGTTAGGAGGTGGCAACGGCAGACAGCATAACACCACCCCCGGGAAAAGCCCTTCAAAACCTCTGGACGGGGGGGAAGTCCCGGCGGCCGGTCATGGGGCGAATGGTGGGATCGCCGGTCCGGGCGGCCCCAATGCCCTATTCCGGGTAGAGCCAGTAGCGGCGGCTCTGCTGCTGGTAGAACTGCGCGCGTCGGCGCCATTCGGCGAGATACGCCTCGACGTTGATCTTCGCCCCTTGGCTCCGGATCGCGTTCCACCAGGCATTGGACCCAACCAGCTTCGGGAAAATGGCAGCTTTGTCCGCCGGGGCGTTGGCAAACGGATTCCGCGGGCTCCATTTGCAGGCCAGCCGCATCAGGTAGAAGCTCAACTCCGTCGGCCGCCAGGCATCCCAGTCTGTCACTTCGGCATAAACCCCCGTGATCGGTTTGCCGCTGGCATCGGGCACCGAGACTCTCACGAACTTGAGCCCCGGCAGCTTGAGCGCGTTGAGCTCCCGTTCCAGCTGTTCGGCCGTCCTGCCCTTGTAGGACAGGCCGCGGAAGGGATACGAACGCCCGATCCCGTGGGAAAACCCCCCGATTTCGCAGCCCAAGCCGGTCATGGCATCCCCGATCACGGCGGCGAAATCCGGGACTTTGGGCGAGGTCGGAATGAAGGTCAGGCCGGTTTCGGGCCAGCGCATCGAGCGGCGCCAGCCTCGCATCGGCACGATGGTCAGGCGCCCCCGGACCCGCGCCATCTCCGGGATGGAGAGCACCCCGGGCGCCGTCGCCGCCATGCGCGCCAGCTCGCCGATGGTGAGGCCGTACACGTAGGGCACGCGGAACGCCCCGACGTAGCTGACCAGGTCCGAGTCCATGAGCGGGCCATCCACCTTGAGGCCGCCGAGCGGATTCGGCCGGTCGAGCACGACGATTTCGACGCCGTTTTCGAAGCAGGCCTCCATCGCGAGCTTCATGGCGCTGGTATAGGTGTAGCCGCGGACGCCGATGTCCTGCAGGTCGATGACCAGCGCGTCGAGGCCATGCAACATGGCCTTGGTGGGTTTGCGGGTCCGATCATGGAGGGAATAAACCGGGAGGCCGGTCCGCCGGTCGACGGAATCGGCGAAGTTCTTGCCCGCTTCCTCGGTGCCGTAAAGTCCGTGCTCGGGCGCAAACAGGGCGACGAGTTTCACCCCCGGCGCGCGGCGGAGCACGTCAATCGTGCTCACTCCGTGGCGGTTCACGCCGGCGGGGTGGGTCAACAGGCCGATGCGCTTGCCCCGGACGGCGGCGAACCCCTCGCTCTCGAGCACGTCGATGCCGAGCATCACCGGAAAGGGGGCCTCCGGCCGGGCTGTGGTTTGGACCGGCGGTGTGATCGCAACCGCCGCCACTGACACGGCCTCACCGGTCCCGGTGGGGCGCGGCTGGCGGGACGCGGCCGATGAGCAGCCAAGGAACCCCAGCAGCAACGACAGCGTCGCAGTAAGAAAAGACCACACGCGTCGTCGGGTTGGCACGGCCATGCGCGCAGATCACTGTGGCTGGAAGATTCCGCTCGTCGAGCCGGAACAGAGTTTGGACGGCGGTTGCGTGCGCCGGACGCCGGTTCTGCGCGCGGCACCTGCGCCGCCCGGGCCGAGTTCGGCGCGCGGCACACACCGCGGTTCAGAACACGGCGCGAACACTCTGCGCCAGCAAATGCGCCGCGTCGCGACAGGCCTGTTGCAGCGCATAGTCGCGGGGAGTGATGGCGTGAAGCTGGCAGCCGGGCGGGGACACGGCGCCGGCCACCGCCCCCGCGAACACATGCACGATCTTGCCTCGGCGCGCGGCGGCCGCCGCCACCACGCCGGGACCCTTGCCGGAGAGCGAACTTTCATCAAAACGGCCCTCGCCCGTGAGGACAATGTCCGCGGCCGCGATTCGCGCGTCCAAGTCGAGCCAGGCGGCGACCAACCCGACACCCGGAATCAGGCGGGCATGCGCGGCCGCCATCAAACCGAAGGGGAGCCCGCCCGCCGCCCCGGCGCCGGGCGTGTCGGCCAGGTCGGCCGGCTGGCCGCCGTGCGCGCACAGCAGGCCGACCATGCGCGCCATCGCCTGCTCGAGGCGGACGAGGTCGTCGGCGCGCAGGCCCTTCTGGGGCCCGTAAACCGCGGCGGCACCGCGGGGCCCGAGCAGGGGATTGGTCACGTCACAGGCGATGCGGATCGGAGGAATGGCCGGGAACACCTCGCCGGTGACGCGGGTGATTCGTTCCCAGGAGGTGGGTGCAGGTGGACGGATCAGGCCACCCCGGACGCCGCGAAATTCCACGCCGAGCGCGGCTAGGGCGCCCACCCCGAGATCATTGGTGGCGCTGCCGCCCACGCCGAGGAGGATCGCTCCGGCGCCGGCTTCCGCGGCGGCGCGGATGAGTTGCCCGGTGCCATGGCTGGTCGCCTGCCACGGGTCGTAATCCTCCGGCACCAACAACTGCAGTCCGCTGGCTGCCGCCATTTCGATGATGGCCAGCGACCGCGCGGCCGAGGATTCGGGGAGCTGAAGCAACCGCCGGACCTCGGGGGGTATGCTGGGCCCCGTCACCATGCCCACGCTGGCGTCGACCAGGCCGCCCCGCGGTCCGGTCGCTTTGACGGGCAGAAGCCGGCCGCCCGCCGCCTGGGTGAGGATGGTGGCGAAGCCGTCGCCGCCATCGGTCAGCGGGCAGAGATCGCACTGCCAGTTGGGGTGACGCTGCCGGAGGGCGCCCGCCGCCGAATCGCACGCCTGCGGCGCGCTCAGGGAGCCTTTGAATTTGTCAAAAGCAACGAGGACGCGCATCCGTTCAGGCTGCGCGTCCTCGGTCGGACTGAAAAGACTTAATCCAGCCGCGGTCGGCTGGAGGCGGCGCGCCCCGAGCGGGGGCGGACCGCGCCGGCCTTACTTTGATGAGCACTCCTTCATGAGTTGGATCCAGTCGGAGGTGCGCATGCGGACCCGCGGGAAGGAGACGCACATCTTGTAGAGATCCTCGAACTGGCCGGCAAAATCGCGCGGCAGACGGTTGCGGCGGAGATACCAGTCCTCAAAATCCCGAACGCTGGTGAGCGCCTTGATTTCGATGACGTTTTTCATCGCATCCGGCAGCAGGTCCAGCAGGTAGGTCTTGACGAGTTCGGCGCGCTCCGCGTTGTCACTCGTGACCTTCTCGCAGATCGCCTGAATGTGGGCCGGTTTGATCGTGCGATACTTGGCCTGGAGATAGTTGTTAATCCTTGAGACCGCGATACCGGTCAACTTGTGCAGTTGAACCTGGTTGATCCCGTTCTTTTGCATCACGGCATCAAGGAGTCCGGGGAATAATTTCTTGTTCATCTTATCCAATACATTAGCATGCTTTTGCGAATTTACCAGTTACAAATAAGACTGGAGGGCGCCGTGCGCGGCATTGACTCAACGTGGATCAATCACGGCATGAGTCAACCATGAGACTGTCAACCACGAGACTGTCAACCACGCGCGCGGTGGAACGGCGATGGCCGGCGCGTCAGAACGGGTGGCCGTTGGCCTTGTGACCGCAGAGGCAAACCTCGAGGCCCAGCTCGGCGGCGAGAGCGGCCTTGGTGTACAGGGCCAGGTCGGCGCCGGCGGCGCTGCGCGCATAGGCGACTTGGATGTGGTTGGATTTGTGGCGGGCCATCATCTGGTCGCGGGTGACGCCGTAGGTCACGGCGTGCATGAT
>CAZAFS010000232.1:0-5478 GCA_964484165.1 uncultured Opitutaceae bacterium
GCATCATCTCCGGCGTCTCGTTGCAGGCGTAGCCGAACATCAGGCCCTGGTCGCCGGCGCCCTGCTCGGCCGTCTCCTTGCCCTCGGCGGCGCGGGCATCAACGCCCTGCGCAATGTCCGGCGACTGCCGGGTGAGGTAGTTGTTGATAAAAACCTTGTCGGCGTGAAACACGTCGTCGTCGTGGACGTAGCCGACGTCGCGGATCGCGGCCCGCACCACCTGGTCGTAGGCCACCTTCGCCTTGGTGGTGATCTCGCCGGCGATCACCACGATATTGGATTTCACCAGGGTCTCGCACGCCACCCGGCTGGACGGATCCTGCTCAAGGCAGGCGTCCAGCACGCTGTCGGAAATCAGGTCGGCCACCTTGTCGGGGTGACCCTCGCCCACGGACTCGGAGGAGAAGACGAACGTGTTTGCCATAGATGGGCGCATGCAAGGCCAAGGCGGCGGTCGGCGCAAGTAAAATATCATCATATCCGTATTCAATGATATGTATCTTCGCCACAGCCGGCCGGCCCGCCGCCCGCCCGTACCTTCGCGCCCGCGAACGGACGTCCTCAGCGCCAAAACCGCCACGATGGAATCGTCCAGCGCCAGGGGCCCGCCCGCCGGAATTACGGACCGCCGGATCCTGACCGTCGACGACGACCGCTTGATCCGCCGGAGGCTGACCGCGGCGTGGCGGCCGGAAGGGTTCGCCGGGATCGAGGCCGACTCCGGCGAGAAGGCGCTGGAACTCAACGCTGACACCCGGCGCGACCTCGCCCTGCCGGACGTCGTGCTGCCCGGCATCAACGGCTTCGAGACCTGCCGCCGGCGGCGCGGCCGTCACGGCGACGAAGCGGCTCCCGTCATCTTCATCACCGTTAAGAGCGAATCCGATGACGTGGTGGAGGGATTGTCGGCCGGCGGCGAGAGAAGCGAGGGTTTAGGCCTCGCCATCTGCCGGAAGATCGTGGACGCTCACCACGGTGCCATTTCGGCCGAGAATCTATCTACGCGCGGCGGTGTCTTCCGCGTGACTTTCCCCCGCCAACCATGCCCAACCCCGGAAAAATCCTGATCGTCGACGACGAGTTGCACGTCCGGAAATTTGTGAGCCTCATCGTCCGCGACCTGGGTGCGCCGGTCATCGTGGAGGCATCCGACGGCAAGGAGGCCCTGGCCAAGTACGCCGCCGAGGCGCCCGACCTCGTGCTGCTCGACGTCAACATGCCGGTGCTGGACGGGATGCACACGCTGATCGAGCTCCGCAAACAGGACCCGAAGGCCGTGGTGATCATGCTGACCTCGCTGGCCAACCGCCAGACCATCGAGAAATGCCTCAACGCGGGCGCGGCCGGGTACATCCGCAAGGACACCCCGCGGGACAAGATTTTGACGGAATTGACCGCCCTCGTCCGGGAGCACCTCGGCGAAAATTGACGGCCATGCCTGACCGCGATCCAGAGGCCCGCCCGCCGGCGCCCAAGCCGGTGATCAAGGAGGTCCGCTATTCGCTGCCCGAGATGCTCAGCGAGATCGAACTGGAGCGCAGCGAATCCTCGATCGGCATGGAGGTGCTCGACCAGGGGGAGATCCGGGAGCTGTTTGCCAAACGCCGGCAGCGCCATGGCCGAGACAAAAAATAACCGTTTCCTCGAGCTTCTGCGCGAGGCGCCGGATTTGACGGACGCGGACACCCTGGAGTCCCTGGTGGAGCGCCATGGGCCGGACACGCCCGCGCTGCTGCAGGCCGTCATCGACGCCCGGCTGGTGAGCCGCGACGAGGCCTGCCGCCAGTGGGCGAACGCGCTCGGCTTCGCCTTCGTGGATCCCTTCGCCTCGATCATCACCGAGGAGGCGGTCGAACAGATTCCGCTGGAGATCGCCAAGAAGACCCACTCCATCGGGCTGTACGTCATCGAAGGCATCCTGACCGTGGCCATGGCGACGCCGGAGGACGCGCCGCTGGTCCGGCGGCTCGGCCAGATCGCCCAGCTCTCGATCAGCCCCATGTTCGCCCCGGCCCGCGAGGTCGACGACGCCATCGCCATCCACTATTCCAGCAACAAGGACATCGAGCTGAGCCTGAGCGCGCTGGAGCGTTCCGATCTGTTCAACCGGCCGGACTACACCCAGGAGCAGCTGGCCGCCCTCGCCGAGAGCACCTCGCTCGTCCAGGTGCTCGACGCCATCGTTTTCTACGCCATCCGCGAGCGGGCGACCGATATCCACATCGAGGCCCAGGAGCTCCAATCGCGCATCCGCTTCCGCATCGACGGCATGCTCCGGGAGATGCTCACGTTTTCGCGCAAGCTTCACCTGGCGCTGATCTGCCGGTTGAAGGTGCTCTGCAACCTCAACATCACCGAGTCCCGCTTTCCCCAGGACGGCCGGTTCTCCCAGCAGGTCGGCGGCGGCACGACGCACTTCCGCGTCTCCATGATCCCATCGGTCTACGGCGAAAAGGCGGTGGTGCGCCTCCTCGCCGGCACGGCCCGCAAGACGATGCTGACGCTGGACAAGATGATGATGTCCCAGGCCGTGCTCCTGCCGTTCCGCCGCCTGATCCAGAATCCCAACGGCATCATTTTCGTGACGGGCCCCACCGGGAGCGGCAAGACCACGACGCTCTACGCCGCGCTGCACGAGATCAACAAGCCCGACATCAACATCACCACCATCGAGGATCCGGTGGAGATCGAGCTGTCCGGCGTGACCCAGAGCCAGGTCAACCCGCACATCGACCTGCGGTTCTCCACCATCCTGCGCTCCCTGCTGCGGCAGGATCCGGATGTGATCCTCATCGGCGAGATCCGCGACCTGGAAACCGCCCGGATCGCCACCGAGGCGGCCCTCACCGGCCACCTGGTGCTCGCCTCCCTGCACACCAACACCGCCGCCCAGGCGATCATACGGCTGATGGAGCTCGGCGTCGCCGCCTACATGGTGGCGCCGTCCGTCATCGGCGTGCTTGCCCAGCGGCTGGCCGCGCGGATCTGCGAACACTGCAAGGAAGCCTACTACCCCTCGCCCGAGACGCTGCGGCGGTATTTCCTCGACGAGGGCCTCACCGAGGTGCCGTTCTACCGCGGCCGCGGCTGCACCAAGTGCCGGAACACCGGCTACAAGGGCCGCATCGCGTTTCACGAGCTGATCCTGATCACAGAGGAAATCCGCACCCTGATCTCCGAGGGCCGCAGCGCCCAGGAAATCACCCGGGCCGCCACCAAGATCGGCTACCGCCCCCTGCGTTATGACGGGCTCAAGAAGGTCCTGCTGGGCCTCACCACGATCGAGGAGATTGACCAGAACACCTCCTTTGAATGGGCGTCCTGACCCGGCAGACCGGTGACCCGCCCCCCGCCGCCCATGCCTGCCCTCGACCTCCGTGCCATCGACGCCCTGCGCGAGCTGAATCCCGGCGACGACGCCTTCCTACGCGACCTGATCCGGACCTTTCTGGAAGACGCACCGCGGCGCATCGCCGAGATCGAGGAATCGCTGGCCCGCGACGACAGCCGGAAGCTCACGATCGCCGCGCACAGCCTCAAGGGCAGCTCCGCCAATTTCGGCGCCGAGCAATTCCGCGCCCGGTGCGAGGAGATCGAGCGCTGCGGCCGGCTGGGCGGACTCGACGAGGTGCCGGCCCGGCTGCCGGCGTTGCGGCAGGAATACGCCCGGGTCGCGGCCGAGCTGCAGGCGCTGCTGGCGCCCTGACCGGCGCCGCGCCCGCCACAAAAGAGGCGCCCGGAGCCGGGCGCCTCGTGGGAAGCGGCAAACGCTGGTCCGGGCCGCGGCCTACGGCTGATTCTCCTTGTTGGCGGCCTCGTCGAGGATGTCGCCCAGGTTCATCATGTCGGTGCCGCTGCTCTGGCGGTTGAGCATGTCGTAGGTGGCGGTCTCGGCGGCGAGCTGCTCCGCGGAGTAGTTCGCGGCCTTGATGGACAGCCCTAGCCGGCGCTCGTCGCGATCGATCTTGATCACGCGGGCGGTGACCGGCTGGCCGGGTTTCAACACGTCCTTCACCTTGTCGATGCGGTCCTCGCTGATCTGCGAGATGTGGACCAGGCCGTCGATGCCGTTGGCCAGCTCGACGAACGCGCCGAAGGAGGTGATCTTCGTGACCGTGCCCTGCACCACGTCGCCGATGCGGAAGAAGTTGTCGATTTCCGACCAGGGATCGGGCGTGAGCTGCTTCATGCCGAGCGAAATCCGCTGTTGCTGCGGATCCACGTCCAGCACGAGGGCGTCCACCTCGTCGCCCTTCTTCAGGAGTTCGCTGGGATGGTTGACCTTGCGGGTCCACGACATGTCGGAGACGTGCACCATGCCGTCGATGCCCTCCTCCAGTTCGATGAAGGCGCCGTAGGTGGTCATGTTGCGCACCTTGCCGCGGACGCGGGCGCCGATCGGATAATTGTGGCGGACCATGTCCCACGGGTTGGGCTCGAGCTGGCGCAGGCCCAGCGAAATCTTCTGCTCCTCCTTCTGGATGCCGAGCACGACCGCATCGAGCTCCTGGCCGACCTTGAGCAGTTCGGACGGCTTGGTGATGCGCTTGGTCCAGGACATCTCCGTGATGTGCACCAGGCCCTCGACGCCGGGTTCGATCTCCACGAACGCGCCGTAGGGCACGAGATTGACGACCTTGCCGCGCACCTTGGCGCCAACGGGAAACTTGTGCTCGATGTCGTCCCAGGGATTCTTGGTGGTCTGCTTGAGGCCGAGCGAAACGCGTTCCTTCTCGCGGTTGACCTCGATGATCATGACCTGGACCTCCTCGCCCTGCTTGAGCATTTCGCTCGGGTGCGAGATGCGGCCCCAGCTCATGTCGGTGATGTGGAGCAGGCCGTCCATGCCGTCGAGGTCGATGAACGCGCCGAAGTCGGTGATGTTCTTGACCACGCCCTTGCGGATCTGGCCGGGCTGGATGCTCTCGAGCAGGTTGCGGCGCTTCTGCTGGCGCTGCTCCTCGATGAGCTCGCGGCGCGACAGGACGATGTTCTTCCGGTCCTGGTTGATCTTGAGGACCTTGAAATCGTAGGTCTGCCCGAGGTACTGGTCGAGGTTCTTGGGCGGCTGGATGTCGATGTGGGAGGCGGGCAGGAAGGCGTCGACGCCGATGCTGACGATGAGCCCGCCCTTGACCTTGGTCTTCACCCGGCCGGAGACGACCGAGCCTTCGGAACATTTTTGCAGGATGTTTTCCCAGTTCTTCTTCTGCTGCGCCAGGTCGTAGGAAATGATGGGGTTGCCGTCCCGGTCCTCCAGCTTCTCAAGGATGACCTCAACCTGGGCCCCGATCTGCAACTCGCCCAGATCGCCGAATTCCGAGGCCGGAATGACGCCTTCGGCTTTGCCACCGATATCCACGACGACTTCGTTCTGGCGGATCTCGGTGATGACGCCGGGCACGATCGCGCCTTCCTTCAACGTGTCGAAGGAGCTCTGCGCGAGCAATTCTTGCATGACTGAACTCATTTGGAGAA
>CAZAFS010000233.1:0-5470 GCA_964484165.1 uncultured Opitutaceae bacterium
CGGGGGCGCAAGGCGCCTGTGCAGGGTTTCCGCCAACGCCCGCACCTGCGGGGTGACCTGGGGCGAGGCAAGCAGGATATCGTCGAGCTTTTGGGCGGTCTCGATGTGCCCGACGCGCCAGTGGATGTCGGCGAGCGCAAACAGACTGAGTGATCTGTCGCGCATCTGCGGCACGGCCTCCTGCACGCGGTTTACCACGTCGGCCCGCGGCTGATCCGCCATCGCCTCGACCAGCACGAGCGCCTCGTAGGCGTCGAGGTAGTTCGGGCTCAGGCTCACCGCCCGGTCCAGCCAGCCGCGCAGGGTCGCCGCCGAATCCGCCGGCAGGCGGTAGTCGAGCGAGAAACCGGACAGGAGCCGACCCAGTCTGTCCCGCGCCAGAATCAGATAGACATAGGCGTTGTCCGATCCCAGCTCCGCCGCCCGCTGCCATTTCGACACGGCACCCTCCGCGTCGTCGCTCTGCGTGGCCACCGTGGCCAGGAGCTCGTACGGGCGCGGGGACTCGGGCCGCTGTTGCGCCAGCTGCATGAGCTGATAGGTCGTGGCGCCCGGCCGCTGGAGCCGCCAGCGCAGGTCGAGGAGCGCGAGGTCCCGCGCGAAATTGTCCGCCGGCGTGAACTTGATCTGGGCGGACAGATCGCCGAGCACCAGCCGGCCCCCCGCCTTGTGATACGCCCCGCCGCGGAGGTAGCTTCGCAGCCGGCGTTCCATGTCGTCGTAATTCATCCCGAAGGCCTGCTGAAACGAGCCATCGATCGTCGCATCGGGTGCGGACAGCAGATTGGAGAACCGCCCCAGCGCCGGCTGGAAAACCTTTTCATCCTCCCCGCAGATGGCGTAGTGCACCAGCAGCCAGGACTCGGCATAGAAGATATCCCGCGCCGCCCCTTCGTGGTATGCCGAGGAGGCTTGCGTCACGGCGAAAAGGCGTCCGAGTGGCATCAGGTCCTTGTTGCGCAAGGTATCCACCAGTGCCGGCTGGTGCCGGCCGATTTCGAAACCGTCTCTCGTGATGGCAAACGTGGAGAAAAACTCCGCCAGACCCTCATTCAGCCACGGGGGCGGATCTTCGCCGCGTGCCGCCAGCAGCAAGTGCACATATTCGTGGAAAATGATCTCGCAGGTGTTCTTTTCGTCACCCTCCGCCGCCAGCACGATCATGGTCCCCAACGGATCGTGCATGCAGTAGCCGCCCGCCTCCTCGGGCTTGCCGTTGCGCAGCGGCCGGTAGGGCTTGAACTGGCTGTCGGAGTCGAACAGCACCACCGTGGTCGGCGGCTCGCGATTGCTCCGCAACGGGAAGATCTTCAGGACCGTCGCCCGGAACTGCTCGAGCTTGCTGAGCAACTCCCGCGACTGGCGCTCGGAGGCGCAGCTGAACATCTCGAAGTGGTCCGTACGGGCCTGGATCCACTTCTCGCGGCCGGCGGCGTGGGAAAGGAGCAGGAGGCCGGCGCCCACCGAAGCAGCGAGCCGAAGCAGCGAGTTCATGGCCGCCCCGATCGGTAGCATCCCTCGACGGCGAGGCCAATCCAATTTCCCCGGATTCTCTCCACCGCGGAATCCGGCGGCGCTACCGCGGCCCCGCGCGCGCGGCGTGGGCCCTGGCCATTCCGACGTATTTCTCCGCCCACCCGCGCAGGCCGGCCTGTTCTTCCCCGCTGAGCGCCCGCACGACCCGCGCCGGCACGCCGAGCACCAGCGAGCCTGGCGGACAGGAGAAATCCTCCGGCACCAGCGCGTTCGCGCCGACGAGACTGCGGGCGCCGATCCGGGCGCGGTCCAGGATCGTTGCCCCCATGCCAATCAGGCACTCGTCCCCGACCGTGCCGGCGTGCACGATGGCCCGGTGGCCGACGGTGCACCACGCGCCGATGATCGCGTCGCCGTCGTCAGCCAGGTGCACGACGACGTGGTCCTGCAGGTTGGTGCCCTCGCCCACCTCGATGTGCGCGATGTCGCCGCGCAGGACCGCGCCGTAGAACACGCTCGTCATCGGACCGAGCGTCACGTCGCCGATCACCGTGGCGTTGGCGGCGATCCACAGGGCCCGGGCGGTGTCGGGCGTCCGGCCGAGGTGGCGCTGCAGTCGCTCCTCCAGGGTCATGGTGATGGGCTCACTCCTCCTTGACGTACGCCACGCCGGCGGCTTGGGGGGCGACGGCCCGGCCGACGAAGCCGGCCAGCAGGAGCACCGTCAGCACATAGGGCAGCGCCAGGATGAACTGCACCGGGATCACGCCCACCAGCGGCAGCGCCACGCCCTGGAGGCGCGCGGCCAGCGCATCGGTGAACGCAAACAGCAGGCAGGCCCCGAGCGTGGGATACGGCCGCCACTTGCCGAAGATGAGCGCGGCGAGCGCGAGGTAGCCCTTGCCCGCGGTCATGTCGCGCACGAAGCCCGAACTGGCCGCAATCGAGAGGTACGTGCCGGCCACGCCGCACAACACGCCGGAGATGAGCACGGCCTGGTAGCGCAGCGCCGGCACCGAGATGCCGGCCGTGTCGACCGCCGCCGGGTTCTCGCCCACCGCGCGCAGGCGCAGGCCGAAGCGCGTCCGGTACAACACCCAGGCGCCGGCCGGCACCAGCGCGGCCGCCAGGTAGACGACGAAGCTGTGGCCGCTCAGCAGCTCGGCATAGAGCAGGCCCGGCACCGGCACGGCCCGCGCCCGCTCCGCCCACGGCCAGGTGAGTTCCAGAAAGCGCTGCCCCGGCGCCTCCAGTTGCGGCGTCTGGCCGCCGAGGTTGAACCACGCCAGGGCCAGCGACGGCCCCAGCCCGGCCACCATGATGTTCACGGCCATGGCGGCGATGACCTGGTTGCCGCGGTGGGTGATGCAGGCGAAGCCGAGCAGCAGGGCCAGCGCGACCGACGCCAGAATGCCGGCGGCGAGTCCCGCCCACGCCGAGCCGGTGACGGCCGAGACCGCCGCCGCCGCAAATGCGGCGCCCAGCATCTTGCCCTCGAGCCCGAGGTCAATCACGCCGGCCCGCTCGGAGAACATGCCGCCCAGCGCCGCGAGCAGCAGCGGCGTCGCCACGCGGATCGTAGCGGCCAGCAACAGGACGATAAGGGTGTACATCACCATCGCCTACTTCTCCTCCGCCACCGGCCGGCGGCGGGCGAACAGCGCCGCCAGCGGCACACGGAACAGATTCTCCAGCGCCCCGCAGGTCAGGATCACGAGCCCCTGGATGACCACCACCAGGTCGCGGTTGAGCCGGGGCATGTCGAAGGACAGCTCCGAGCCGCCCTGGTAAAGCGCGCCGAACAGCACCGCGGCGAGAAAGATGCCGACGGGATGGTTGCGCCCCATCAACGCGACCGCGATGCCCACGAAGCCGGCGCCGGCGGGAAAATCGAGCAACAGCCGGTGCTGCACGCCCAGCACCTCGTTGAGCCCGAGCCCGCCGGCGAGGGCGCCGGAGATGAGCATGGCCACAATCGTCACGCGGGGCGGCGAGATGCCGGCGTACACGGCCGCGGTGGGATTCTTCCCCGCCGTGCGCAGCGCATAACCCCAGCGCGTGTGCCACACGTACACCCAGACAAACGCCGCCGCCGCCAGCGCGAGCAGGAACGCGAGGTTCAGCGGCGAGGAGCTGACCGAAATTCCGACGCGCCCCAGCAGCGCCCGCATCGTCGGCAGCCACGCCGCGGCGGCGAGTTCGCGCGATTCCGGCGACTGCTGGCCGGGTTTGATGAGCACATTCACCAGCAGCCAGGTCATCAGCGCCGAGGCGATGAAGTTGAACATGATCGTCGTGATGACAATGTGGCTGCCGCGCCGGGCCTGCAGCCAGGCCGGGATAAACGCCCACGCGGCGCCGAAGACGGCCGCCGCCGCCACCGCCGCGGGCAGGATCGCCCAGAACGGCCAGTGCTGGTCCAGCGCCAGCCCGACCAGGCCGACGCCCAGCCCGCCGAGATACGCCTGCCCCTCGCAGCCGATGTTGAACAGTCCCGCGTGCAGCGCCACCGCCACGGCCAAGCCGGTGAAGATGAAGTTCGTCGCGTAATACAGGGTGTAGCCGACCGCCTCCTGCGAGCCGAACGCGCCCACCGCCAGGAGCTTGAGCGCGGCCCACGGATTCTCGCCGACGATCGCGATGACCGCGGCCGAGGCCGCGAAGGCGGCGAGCAGGCTGACGACGGGCAGCAATCCGACGTCGACCCACCGCGGCAGCCGGCCCGGGGCGTTCATGCGGCCCCCTCCCTCACCCCCGCCATCAACAGGCCGAGCCGCTGTTCGGTGGCGTCGGCGGACGCGACCTCGGCGACGATCTCGCCGCCAAACATCACCAGGATGCGGTCGGCCAGGCCGAGGATTTCGTCAAGCTCGACCGACACCAGCAGCAGCGCCTTGCCCGCGTCGCGCAGCGCGACGAGCCGCCGGTGGATGAACTCGACCGCGCCGATGTCGACCCCGCGCGTGGGCTGGCCGACGAGCAGCACGCGGGGATCGCCGTCGATCTCGCGCGCGAGGACGAGCTTCTGCTGGTTGCCGCCGGAAAAGGCCGCGAGCAACCGGCCCGGCTCGGGCGGCCGCACGTCGTACTCGCGCATCTTGCGCGTGCAGTCGGCGAGGATGACGGCGTGGCGCAGCAGCCCGCAGCGGCTGTAGGCCGGCCGGTCCTGCTGCCCCAGGATCGCGTTGTCCTGTGCGGTGAAGTCGCTGACCACGCCCATGCGCAGGCGGTCCTCCGGCACGTGCGCCAAGCCCAATCGCCGGCGCTCGCGCGGACCCACGCCGGTGCGCACCAGGTCCCGGCCCTGGAAGACAATCTCGCCGCGGCTCGGCGGGAGAATGCCGGCCAGCGCCTCGAGCAGCTCCGACTGGCCGTTGCCGGCCACGCCGGCGATGCCGACGATCTCGCCGGCGCGCAGCTCGAAACTCGCGTGCCGGACCCGCGTCACGCCGAAGCGGTCGCGGACGGTGAGTTCCCGGACCGCGAGGACCACCGGGCCGGGCCGCGCCGGGGTTTTCTCCACCTGCAGGGACACCGCCCGCCCGACCATCTTCTCGGCCAGCTCGCGCTCGGACGTGGCGGACGTGGCGGTCTCGTGCACCACCGCGCCCTGGCGCATGACCGTGACCCGGTCGGTGACGGCCATGATCTCGCGCAGCTTGTGGGTGACGAGGATCACGCTTTTGCCCTGCTCCCGCAGCCGCCGGAGCATGCCGAACAGCTGGTCGGTTTCCTGCGGCGTGAGCACGGCGGTCGGCTCGTCGAGGATCAGGATTTCCGCCCCGCGGTAGAGCGCCTTGAGGATCTCCACCCGCTGCTGCACGCCGACCGGCAGGTGCCCGGTCACGGCGTCAAGCGGCACGGCCAGGCCGTGCTCGCGGGCGATGCGCTCGAGGGCGGCCCGGGCGCGGGCCAGCCCGCCGGCCAGCCGCCGGCCGCCCTCGGCGCCGAGCACGACGTTCTCCAGCACGGTGAAGTTGTCCACGAGCATGAA
>CAZAFS010000234.1:0-5469 GCA_964484165.1 uncultured Opitutaceae bacterium
CACGTCATTTCCGGCCATCAGCGGCGCGGCCAGCATGCACCAGAGGCTGAAGTGGCCGCGCGATTCCGCCAGGGTCAGGCCGGCGTTGCCGACCTCGAGCATGTCGGGATCGTTCCAATGGTCGGGACCGGCGTATTTCTCCAGCCCGACCTGCGCGTCCAGGATGATCTTCCAGCCCTGCGACCACTCCTTCCGGCAATCGTAGCAGTCGGTGATGTCGCCGGTGGTGCGCCAGAGGTGGCCGGTGTCCGCCGCCCACTCCCACGGCTTGTTCTGGCCCCATTCGCAGAGGCTGAACACGATCGGCCGGCCGGCGGCGTGCAGCGCGTCGCGCATCGTCTTGTAGGTTTCGCGCGCATCCGCCGTGCCGTGGTTGCACCAGTCGTATTTCAAATAATCGACGCCCCACGAGGCGTACAGCCGGGCGTCCTGGTATTCGTGGCCGCGGCTGCCGGGGTAGCCGCCGCAGGTTTCGGTGCCGGCGCAGTTGTAGATGCCGAACTTGAAGCCCTTGGCGTGCAGGAAATCGCCCAGCGCCTTCATGCCGCTGGGAAACTTCGCCGGATCGGGGACGAGGTTGCCGTCGGCGTCCCGCTGTTTGGTCATCCAGCAATCATCGAGCACGATGTAGGTGTAGCCCGCATCGCGCATGCCGGTGGCAATCAGGACCTCGGCCGTCTCGTGGACCAGCGTCTCGTTGATATTCGCGGCAAAGGTGTTCCAAGTGTTCCAGCCCATCGGCGGGGTGGGCGCCAGGCCGGTGAATTTCTGCGCCCACGCGGCGGCGGGCAGCCACAGCAGCAGGCTCAGAAACCGCGCGAAGGATTTCGTGATAGAGTGGGGGATCGTTTTCATGGAGTCGAATCGCACCGGAGTCGCCGCCCGGCCGGCCCGAGGCCTGACGCCGGATCGCCGAGGACAACGCCGGCAGGCGCGACACGAGTTGCTATGTCCCCGGAGGTTTGGTTGTCAACCGGACATGTATTCGAGCCAGCGGGTCCGCTTGCGTTCTTCATCGCTAGGTTTCGGCGTGCGGGCCGCGACGATCCGGCGGGTATGCCGGAGCCATAGGGTGATTCCCCCGCCTCTACCGTCCGTGTGAGGCGCGCTCGACTGGCGCGCGTCGGAACGGCGGCAACCCTTTGGAAAGACCCGGTGAAAAATCGGGTTTTTGGGCGAACTTTTCTTGACTGTGTGGGTAAAAGTGGGGAGAAGTGGGTCATCTTGGGACGCAAAGCGGACCCTTCCCCATGTCCTCAACGACCAGACCGCGTTATACCGGCTGTTTCCGGCATTCTTTGGACGACAAGAATCGGCTTACGATTCCGTCGGGCTGGCGCGTTGCGCACACCGAGGACGATGAGTTTGTAGCCCTGCCGCATCCCGACGGTTACATCGCGGTGCTGCCGCCGGCGGAAGTTGACCGGCTCTACGAAAAAGCCGCCGCCAAGAATCTGAGCGACAGCGAGGCGCAGGATGTGCTGACGCAGCTATTCGCCCATGCCCAGACCCTGCGGTTCGACAAGCAGGGCCGGTTCGGTCTGACCGAGGAGCTGCTCAAGCACGCGGGCGTGACCAAGGACGCCGTCCTCGCGGGCTCGCTGAGCAAGTTCGCCATCTGGAGTCCGGCGCAGTGGGACGCGAAAGGCCGGCGCATGGATCCGCAGACTTACCGCGACCTCATGCGGCGGGCCGGCCTCTGACCCCCTTCCGATTTTCCATGAACATTTCCCCGAGCCTCCGTTCCCCCCACCTCAACTTTTGGACCCTGGGATATCGCCGGTTCTATTCGCCGCTCATGCGTGCGCCGGGCGGTCGGTCGGCGGCCAGCCGCATGGCCGCATCCCTGGACCAGCCGGACAGCGCGCGGCGAGGCGGGCCGCCGGCTCCGGCGGCCGGGCCGGCCGCCAACGCCGCCCCGGGCGCCGGTGAGGGCGCCTCCCCCCATGTTCACGGCGTCCAATGATCTCCTCCGGCCGGCGATGAGCGAGGGCCACCAACCGGTGTTGCTGCACGAGGTGCTGGAATTCCTCGCGCCGCGCGCCGGGGGCCGCTACCTCGATTGCACGTTTGGCGGCGGGGGCCACAGCCGGGCGTTGCTGGAAACCGGGCCGGACACGCAGGTCGTGGCCCTGGACCGCGACCCGGCGGCCCAGGCGCGCGGCGAGGTGCTCCGCGAGCAGTTCGCGGGGCGCTTTGCCCTCGTCGATCGCGACTTCAGCCGCCTCGCCCAGCTCGACCTGGGCGCGTTCGACGGCGTGATCTTTGATCTCGGGGTGTCGTCCTATCAACTCGATGACGCGCAGCGCGGGTTTTCCTTCCGCCACGACGCGCCGGCGGACATGCGCATGGACCCGCGCAGCGGCGTGCCCGCCGCGCAATGGCTGGAGACCGCCACCAACGAGATGCTGGTCCGCGCCGTCCGCGATTACGGTGAGGAAACCCACTGGCGCCGCGTCATCCGCGCCCTCGAGGCGGCGCGCGGCACGGGCGCACTGCACCGCACGGCCGGTCTCGCGGCGCTGATCGCCGGCGCCCTCCCGGCTCGCGCCCGCCATGCAGCGAAGATCCATCCGGCCACGCGCAGCTTCCAGGGCATCCGCATCGCGGTGAACGACGAACTTGGCGCGCTGGAGCAGGCGCTGCCCGCCGCCTTCGCGCGGCTGGTGGCCGGCGGCGTCCTGGGCGTCATCAGCTTCCACTCGCTCGAGGACCGGCTGGTCAAGCGGCTCTTCCGGCGGTGGTGCGGCCAGCCCGAGACCGCCGCCGACGCCACCCCGCGACAGCTCCGCACGCCGGTCGCCGCGCCGCTCACCCGCCGGCCGGTGACCCCGGGCGAGGCCGAGCTCGCCGCCAATCCCCGCAGCCGGTCCGCCAAACTCCGGGCCCTGCGCAAACTCTGATGCCCGCGCCCCTCCGCTTCCGGCCATGCAAAAACCCGACGTCAACGCCTTCATCAACCAGCTGCTCATCTACACGCTGGTAATGTTCGTGTTCACCGGCTCGGTCGGCCTGGGCACCGTGTGGCTCCGGCACGAGATTTCGCTCGTCGCCAATCGCAACCGGAAACTGCAGGCGGGCATCGCCGAGGTGCAGCAGCGGATCGACGAGTACTCCGCCGAAATCGCCGCGGCACAGGGGGCGGACAATCTCATCCGCCTGAACTCCCAATGGCGCCTTGGCCTCGTCCAGCCGCGGCCGGAGCAGAGCGAGTACGCCGCGGGCAACATCGAACAATGGCTCGTGACCCGGCGCGCCCCGGATCTTGTCACCGCCGAAATTCAACCGGTCGTTTACCGCCGCGGAGGGCTGCGCTGAAGGCCATGTCGAGGGGATTTGCGTCGAATTATCGCATCGTCACTCTCGCCACGGGCATTCTGCTCTGTTTCGGCGGCGTGGCCGTGCGGCTGGTGGACCTGCACGTGTGGCAGCGGACGGAGCTGCTGAAATACGTGGAGCAGGCGCGCCGGTCGTTCGTCGTGGAAAACGCCCGCCGCGGCAGCATCCGCGACTGCAACGGGGAGATGCTGGCCACGAGTCGCCCGCTCGTCGACGTCGGGCTCGATCCGCACATGCTCCGGCCCGAGGACGAAACCCGCTGGCCGGACCTCGCGCGGTTGCTGGGCGTGACCGTGGCCGACCTCCGCGCCGCCGCCCGCCGCCTGGTGGATCCGCCCGGGGGCGACGAGCGCGATCCGAAGCCCGTGCAATGGGTCAAGCTGGCCGAGGGCGTGGATGAGACCGTCTACGACCGGATCAGCGCGCTCAAGATCCGCGGCGTCTACGGCAACCGCACCTACCGCCGCTTCTATCCCTACAATGCGCTGGCGGCCCAGGTGGTCGGCTATGTCAACCGCGACAGCGTGCCGGCGGCCGGGGTGGAACACTACATGGATTTCTTTCTGCGCGGCGAGAACGGCTGGCGCGAATCGGAGCGCAACGGCCGGCGCCAGGAGCTCGCGCAGTTCCAGACGCGCGAGGTGCCGCCCATCGACGGCTACGACGTCACGCTGAAGATCGACATGTACATCCAGCACATGATCGAGGCGGAGCTGCAGCTGATCGCGGAGAAATATGCGCCGGAGAAGGCCACCATCATCGTGAGTGACGCCCAGACCGGGGCGTTGCTGGGCCTGGCCAACTATCCGACGTTCAACCTGAACGAATTCAACAAGGCGCCGATCGCGGTCCTGCGCAATTACGCCGTGACGGACGTTTTTGAGCCCGGGTCGACGTTCAAGATCGTCGCCATCAGCGGCGCGCTCAACGAGCACCTGGTCACCCCGGGCAGCGCCTTTGATGTCGGGGCGGACGAGGTGGACTACCGGGGCCGGCACCTGCGCCTGCCGCGGGACGATCATCCCGCCGAGACCCTCACGGTGGCGGAAATCATCAGCCATTCCAGCAACCGCGGGGCGGCCCAGCTGGCCATGCTGATGGGCGACCAGCGCTTTTACGCCTACATCCGCGCCTTTGGCTTCGGCGAGACGACCGGCTTTCCCTTCGGCGGCGAGGTTGGCGGACTCCTCGCGCCGCCCAAGGCGTGGGACGGGCTGACGATCACGCGCATGCCGATGGGGCAGGCCATCGGCGTGACCCCCATGCAGATTCACTACGCCATGGCCGCGATCGCCAGCGGAGGCGTGCTCCTGCACCCGCAGCTTTTCCACGAGGTGCGCGATGAAAAGGGCGGCCTGGTTTTCGCCTTCGGGGAACTGCCCCACCGGCGGGTGCTCGACGAATCGACCGCGCGCACCATGGCGCGCCTGCTGGAGGGCGTCGCCCTGCCGGGCGGCACCGCGCCCGAAGCCGCCATTCCCCATTACGAGGTCGCCGGCAAGACCGGCACCAGCCAGAAATACATCGATGGCCGGCCGTCGGACCGCCACCACGTCGCGTCCTTCGTGGGCTTCTTCCCGGCCAGCCGCCCGGAGGTGGTGATCTCGGTCATCGTGGACGATGCCGATGCGCACTGCCCGGGAGGCGTTGCCTACGGCAGGTCCGTCGCCGCCCCCGCGTTCCGGCACATCGGCGAGCAACTCATCCAGTATCGCAACATCAAGCCCATCACCGAACTTCCCGCCAGCCGGTTCGCCGCGCTGGTTTCGGCCCGGTCGGGGCAGGGAGGCCGCTGGTGATCGCCTACCTCACGCAGGACTACACTCTCATCCACGCCTTCCGGCCGCGCCCCCAGGGGTTGAAGTGGGAGGGCCGCCACGTCCGCCAGCGCATCTTCAAAATGGCACCGAAACTCCAGGATTTTTTTCCGGCCGACGAGGTCCTCGCCGTCAAGGGCGGCCTCGACCGCCCCATCTCGGGCCTCACGATGGACAGCCGCCGGGTGGTGCCGGGCAATCTGTATTTCGCCCTGCCCGGCCTGCGCACCGACGGCGCCGCCTACATTGATGAGGCCATCGACCGCGGCGCGGTCGCCGTGGTCACGCAAAAACCCCTCTCGCTGCCGCACGG
>CAZAFS010000235.1:0-5467 GCA_964484165.1 uncultured Opitutaceae bacterium
CCCGCGACCTGCCGCCCGCCGTGTCGGAGAAGCTCGTGGAGCTGCATTTTCGCGGCGTGTCGACCTACACGCTGGAGTTGTTTCACGAGGTCTACTGGCGCAAGATCCCGCTCTACCGGCTGAATCAGATCTGGCTCTTTCAGGAAGGATTCCAGATCGCCCGCGATCCGGTGTTCGCGCGCCTCAAACGGCTGACCGACATTCTGCTGGCCCTGCTGGGATTGGCGGTGTTTTCGCCGCTCTTGCTGCTGTGCGCCATCGCCGTCTGGCTGGAGGACCGGGGCCCGGTCTTCTTCCTCCAGACGCGCGTCGGCAAGAACCGCCTGCCGTTTCAGATCTACAAGTTCCGCACCATGCGGCCGAAAACCGAGGGCGGCGATCTCTACACCCGCCCGGGCGACCCGCGCATCACCCGCGTGGGCCACCTGATGCGCGCGGCGCGCTTCGACGAATTTCCCCAGCTCTGGAACGTGCTGCGCGGCGACATGAGCCTGATCGGTCCCCGGGCCGAGTGGATCAAGCTCGTCGAACGGTACGAGCGGGAGATCCCCTGCTACCACTTCCGTCACCTCATGAAGCCGGGTATCACCGGCTGGGCGCAGGTCAACTACCCCTATGGCGACAACCTCGACGACACGCTGCGCAAGCTGGAGTTCGACCTGTACTACATCCGTTACTTCTCCTTCGTCCTCGACGCCTCGATTGTCCTGAAGACCATTCACATCATGCTCTTCGGCAAGGGACGGTGATGGGCGCGGCGTTGGCATGTGACGCGGAAGGAATGGACCCTCCTCCGGGTCACCCATTTCTTGTCCAGCCCCATGAAACGATATGATTTCATCGTGCTAGGAGGCGGATCCGCCGGCTTCAATGCCGCGCGCATGGCCGTCTCCCTGGGCCGGCGGGTCGCGATCGTCGATGGCGCGCGCCAGCTGGGCGGCCTCTGCATCCTCCGCGGCTGCATGCCATCCAAAACCCTCCTCTACGCGGCTGAGGTGCTGCATCACGCGCAGCAGGGCCGCGCGTTCGGCCTGAAGATCCCGCGGGCCGCCGCGGACATGAAGGCCGTGCAGGCGCGGAAGAAAAGAATCATCGGCGATTTTGCCGCCCACCGGGTCCGCCAGCTGCGGTCGGGGGATTTTGACCTCCACCGCCACCACGCCCGGTTCGTCGACGCCCACACGCTCGAGCTGGCGAATGGCTCCCGGCTGCGGGGCCGCCACTTCCTCATCGCCACCGGCTCCAACGTGAGCGTCCCGCCGGTGCCCGGCCTGAGGGAGGTCCCATTCTGGACCAGCGACGAGGTGCTCGATCTGGATTTCGCGCCGCCGAGCGTGATTGTGCTCGGCGGCAGGATCGTGGCCTGTGAGCTCTCCCAGTTCCTGCGCCGCATCGGTGCGCGCGTGGTGCTCATTCAGCGCAGCCCACGCCTCCTGTGCGAGCATTCGCCCGCCGCCAGCAGCGTGATCGAACAGGCCTTCCGCGACGAAGGGATAGAACTGGTCACCGACACCAGGCTCCGGCACATCGGGCACGACCGCCGCGGTTTCGTGGTGACCTTTGAGCACCAAGGCAAGGTGATGATCCGGCGGGCGCGTCACCTGCTGAACGCGCTGGGACGGGAGCCAAACACCACCGGCCTCAACCTCGCGGCCGCCGGCGTGAAAATCGACGCCAACGGGCGGGTGCGCGTCAATCGCTGGCAGCAGACCTCCCAGCCCCACATCTATGCCGCCGGTGATGTCTGCGGCCCCCACGACGTCGTGCACCTGGCGGTCGCCCAAGGCGTGCTCGCCGCCCGCCACGCCGGTGGCGTCAAAGGCCTCAAGCCCGTCGACAATTCGCTGCTGCTCGATGTCATCTTTACCGATCCGCCCCTCGCCACGATCGGCCGGCGAGAGAGCGACCTGCGGGCCAGTGGGGTGCGCTACGTGAGCGCCTCCTATCCTTTCAACGACCACGGCAAGTCGATCCTGATGGAGGCGAATTACGGCCACGTCCGGGTCCTCGCGGAACCCAAACACGGGCGCATTCTCGGCGCCGAGATTGTGGGCCGGGATGCCGGCGAAATCATCCATTGCTTCAGCGGCCCGCTGGCCATGCGCGCCACGGTTTTTGATCTGCTACGCGCACCGTGGTACCACCCCACCCTCGCCGAGATCATCACCTATCCGCTCGAGGAAATCGCGGATCGCCTGAACCGCTAGAACCGACTGGCCGCGGGGCGCTACGCGGTCAGCGCCAGCAGCTCCGCCAATTCCACCCGCCTCTCGTACAGCGCCTTGCCAATGATGACGCCGTCCAGATTGGGGCGGCGTTTTTTCATTTCCAGCAGGCGCGCGACGTCCTCGCGGCAGCCGACGCCGCCCGATGCGATCACCCGGCAGCCGACGGCTGCGAGCATTGCCTCCTGCGCGGCGTCATTGGGTCCCGTCATCATGCCGTCGGCGGCGATGTCGGTGTGAATCAGCGTGCGGACGCCGAGCGCGTCCATCCGGCGGGCCAGCGCGATGGTCCCGGTGGCCGTCGCATCCACCCACCCGTTCACCGCCACGCGGTCGTTCCGGGCGTCGATGCCGACCGCGATCCGGTCGCCGAAGGCCTGCACGAGCTCGCCCACGAAGGCTTCGCTCTCCGCCGCGCGGGTGCCGATGATCGCGCGGCGGATGCCCAGCCCCAGGGCGTGTTCCACCGCGGCGCGGGTGCGGAGCCCGCCGCCGAACTGCACTGCGAGTCCGCGGGCGACCATGGCGCCGACCGCCGCCAGGTTTTTCGGCTCGCCGGCAAAGGCGCCGTCGAGATCGACCACGTGAACCCAGGCCGCGCCGGCCGACTGGAATTGGGCCGCCACCTCCGCCGGGTCGGAGGCATAGACCGTCTCCCGGTCGGCGCGCCCCTGCGCGAGGCGGACGCAACGCCCGCCCTTGATGTCGATGGCCGGATAGATGGTCATGGGGCGGGGAGAGATCTCGCGCAAAGGCGCCCGGACGCAAAGCAATTTTCTCCTTTGCGCCCCGGCGGCAGGGCGTGCGATATGTCCCCCATGCCGAAATACGAAGTCCCCGCCTTTCTCACCGAGTTGCTGCACGCGCGCTCGCCCTCCGGTTACGAATTCGAAGCCCAGGAGGTGTTTGACCGCCACGTCCGGCCCGCCGCGGACAAATACTCCAAGGATGCGCTCGGCAACCGCCTGGCCACGCTCCATCCCGGCGGCGACCCCGTCCTGATGTTCGCCGGCCACATGGACGAGCTCGGCCTCATCGTCACCTACGCCAACAAGGACGGCTTCCTTTATTTCGACACCATTGGCGGGCACGACCGCACGGTCATTTCCGGCCGGCGCGTCATCATCCAGACGCGCCACGGTCCGGTGAAGGGCGTCACCGGCAAGCGGGCCATCCACCTGATGGACGAGGCCGACCGCAAGAAGGTACCGGAGATTCACGAAATCTGGATCGACATCGGCGCCCGCTCCAAAAAGGAGGCGCTCGAACGCGTCGCGATCGGCGACGTGGCGACCTACGATCACGAGTTCGAACTGATTCACGGCAGCATCGGCGCGTCCCGGGCCTTCGACAACAAGGTCGGCGCCTACATCGTGGGCGAATCCCTGATCCGCCTGGCCAAGGTGCGGAAGAAACTGGCCGCCAAGGTCGTGGCGGTGGCCACGGCCCAGGAGGAGATCGGCGTGCGCGGCGCGACCACCTCGGCTTACGCGGTCAATCCGAACCTGGCGGTCGCGGTCGACGTCGGCCACGCCACGGATCACCCCGACTGCGACAACCGCAAATACGGCGAGACGAAGCTGGGGGGCGGGCCGATCCTCTGCCGCGGTCCGAACATCAATCCCAAGGTCTACGAACGCCTGCTCCGCGCCGCCAAGAAGCTCCGGATTCCCTACCAGCTCGAAGCCGACCCACGGCCCACCGGCACCGACGCGCGCGCCATCCAGATGGGCCGCGGCGGCGTAGCCACCGGCCTGGTCAGCGTGCCGCTGCGCTACATGCACACGCCCAGCGAGGTCGTGGACCTGGAGGACGTCGAACGCTGCGTGCAGCTGTTTGTGGCCTTCGCGCTCTCGCTGAAAAAGGGCGACTACGCGCACTGGTAGCCCCGCCCCCCGCCGGCGGAAGGCCACGAAGCCGCGGCGATGGCCGCAGCGTTCCCCTGCGCCAGCCAGGGGCGACGCCTAGGCCGCGTCCTTGGTTTCCGCCTTGGCAGCCTTCTTCAACACCGGCCGGCGCCGACCGCCCACCACGCCTTCGTCGATCACCACCTCGATCACGTCCTCGCGCTGGGGCAGGTCGAACATGACCTCGAGCATGAGGTTTTCCATGATGGCGCGCAGGGCGCGCGCGCCGGTCTTGAGCTCGATCGCCTTGCGCGCGATGGCGCGCACGGCGTCGCGGGTGAAGCGGAGTTGCACGCCGTCCATGGCGAAGAGCTTCGAATACTGCTTCACCATGGCGTTCTTGGTGCGCAGGAGGATGCGCTGGAGGTCGGCCTCGGTCAGCGAGTCGAGCACGGACACAATCGGCAGCCGCCCGACAAACTCGGGAATCATCCCGTAGCGGATGAGGTCCTCGGGCGCGATCATCTTCATCATTTCCTCGGGCGTGAGGTTGTGGTCCTCGGGATTGACGTGGAAGCCGAGCGAGCGGGTGCCGAGCCGCTTCTTCACGAACTGCTCGAGACCCACAAAGGCGCCCCCACAGACAAAGAGGATGTTGGAGGTATTGACCTGGATGTACTCCTGATTCGGGTGCTTGCGCCCGCCCTGCGGCGGCACGTTGCAGACCGTGCCCTCGAGAATCTTGAGCAGCGCCTGCTGCACGCCCTCGCCGGACACGTCGCGGGTGATGGACACGTTCTCGGTCGTGCGGCGGATCTTGTCGATCTCGTCGATGTAGATGATGCCGCACTCGGCCTTCTTCACGTCGTAATTCGCCGCCTGCAGGAGGCGCAGCACGACGTTCTCCACGTCCTCACCGACGTAGCCGGCCTCGGTGAGCGTCGTGGCGTCGGAGATGGCGAACGGCACGTCGAGGATCCGCGCCAGGGTGCGCGCGAGGAGCGTCTTGCCCGAGCCGGTCGGGCCGACCAGCAGAATGTTGCTCTTCTCCACCTCGACCTCCGAGAACTCGCGGGCCAGCGTCACGCCGTTGCGCTGCGGCTGGCCGGCGTCAAACATCAGGCGCTTGTAGTGATTGTAGACCGCGACCGAGAGAACCTTCTTGGCGTGCTCCTGGCCGATGACGTAGTCGTCGAGGGTCTTCTTGATCTCGGAGGGCTTGACCAGCCGGATGGCGGGGCGGCTGTCGGCCGCCGGCGTCTTGACCTCGCGATCGATGATGGTCTTGCAGACGTTGACGCACGAGTCGCAGATATAAACGCCCGGGCCGGCGATGATCTTCTTCACCTCCGCCTGCGATTTGCCGCAGAACGAGCACAGGGTCATGCGGGAGGA
>CAZAFS010000236.1:0-5452 GCA_964484165.1 uncultured Opitutaceae bacterium
ACGCAGCAGTGACAAACAGACTTCGCCTCGATTTTCGGGAAGTAGAGCAGGCCCGCTCCATAGACGAAGAACCAGCAGCCCTTTTCGTCCTCTTCCTTTTTCTGCGCCGCCAGTTGGATGCATTGGCAATTGATTATGTTGCCGACTGACGCCCCCATGCTGTCATCACCGGGGAACATCAGCTTTTCACCCTCACCATCCAGGTCCACGATGAACGGTTCATCCAGCGGAATCGGATCATCAATGTAGGCTTCCTCAGCCTCAGCGTGACCAGGCCGGACGCGCGGCCCATGGCTGGAAAGCCACGCCTTGTATTCGATCCCGGCATCCGACAAAGCCTCATGGCGCGCGAAATTGAAAGCGATATTTGTCTCAGTCCGCGCCACGCGCTCCGCCTCAGACTTCGAGAGATTGGTAAACACCGCGCGCACCCGGTCTGCCAGCTCGCTCGTGCTCTCGCCCGCATCATACCCGGCTTCGAGGCTGGTATTGAGCTGGTCGCGCACTGTGCCGCCGACCCCCATCACCGCCTGCGTGCGCGAGTGCAGAAATTCGGCAACTTGTTTCGGCGGCATCGTCCACGGATCATCCGCCCCGACTTCCTGCCTGGCATCCGCCCCCGCCTGCTGCAACGCCTCGCGCTGCGGTTTCTCCAGCACCAGCTTCAGCTCATGCCCAAATTCATTGGCGTTGAAGATGAGGTCCACCAGGCCGCGCCGCTGTTCGACTGTGCGCTTGGTCATATCTTCCAGGTGAACCTTGTCGAGTTTAGTCAGCGTCTTCGCGCGGAACTCATTCAGCACCTTCCCGACCTTGCGCTCAAAAACCTTCACCGTCCCAGCCCGCGCCCGCATGTGCTGTTCCCAAAGACGCTCGGTGGCCGCTTTCCTCTGTTCGAGGTTCAATTGGCCAGTCCGGCTCGGACTTCGAGGTTCAGGGTTCAAGGTTTTCCCCATTCCCCCGAGCAGTCTCCTCATCCCCGCCATCGGTGTCTCTTCCTCCGGCTTCGGATTCGTGCCATTCGTGTCATTCGTGGGTCCATCCTCAGCAGGCATCTGTTCCTCCGCATCAGCCGGCTGCAAGTTAAACGGCAGCCATCCCTTCTTTCCCCAAGCGTATTCAGGGAACCCAAGCTCATACGCTTGGTTGATGTCATTGAACGGCACCCCGAGCCCAAAAACTTTGACGGCCGTATCCACCCGTGCCCGACGCGCTTCCTGCATCACCGGCAAGCTATCGGTATCAAACCACCCAATCAGATCCTCGCCAAAAGTCTTCACAATCGGCGCGACTGCATTCTCATAGCGACGGCACTTCGGCCCGATATTCTGTTCGATAAACGTCAGCTTCTCCGCATTCAGCGCATTCCCCCCACCGCTCAGGGAGGAAGACTTTGATTCGCTGAACCCCATCAAGCTTTCGGGCACTTTGTAGATCGCCCCAATCTCCTGGCGCAGCAGCTTGCGCGTCTCCAGGAACTGCATATCCACGTTGCTGATGGTCGGCTTCTCAATCTTCACGCCCGAGGATAGGAACAGAGGCCGGTCCGGCGTGCCCGCCTTGCGCTTGCGCTCCCTCAGCGCCGCCACAAACTGTTCGCGCTGTTCCTGGGTCAGGTTCTGCTCGGTCGTCGCGATGACGCCCGTGTCCGCATTGTTCAGAAGCAAACCCTTCATGAACATCGCCGCGGCATAATCAGCGGCTGCCGGCAGCATCGCCACCAGCAACGGAGATAGCCCGCGCCAGTAAAGGTAAGGATTCACGTTCCGACAGTGAATCACCTCAGACGGCGATAGCATCTCGCTCGGCAACGGGGAAATCAGCGGCGAGCCCGTGTAACGCCACGCCTCCAGCGTGTAGCCGACGACCATGTGCCAGAACATCCCGGTGTCGAGCGTCAGCATCCGCTGCACCTTCGGATTGCGCTCAGCCAGGTCAACCGGCTGGTCGGCGGCATCGAGCGGCACAATGAAAAACTCCCCCCGCATCGCATCCCAGGAAACCACCTGTTCCCAGAACAGCGTCTTGTTCATCGTGGGGTGCGGACGCTCGAACAAATCCACCACGTCACCCGACTCGACGATATTCTCCCCCAGCGCCCGTCTGCAGAAATCACGATGCCTCAGGTCAGTCGAATCCCGCAGCGCCCGAACCCGCCGCGCCTGCCCGCCGCTGACCCGCGAAATCCGAAACGGAATCTGCGCCAGGTTCTCCGCCATGACAGAGACAGCGGTATAGATCCACGTCGATTGCATGTAAGGCGCGACCATCTTCGCCCCCTGCTCATCCGTGATGTCCGTCCCATTGACCCAAGCCTTCATGTCCGGCGAAAGCGACTTCATCCCCGCCGCCATCCCGGCCCGGCTCTCGGCAATCGCCCGTCCTGCAAACCTGGCTATATGTCCTATGATTCCCATAACGTCCTAATGCTGGACCGCCGCAAATTGGGCTGCGGGCCAAACCGAACAACAGGTCCGGCCAAGGAGGAGGCGGGGTAAGGCCGCCCGGCCCGCAGCATAAAATCCCATCTCGCAATAGGGCCTTTCACCCCGGGTTAAACACCCACCTTGCAAAATCCGGTTTTGTGTCGTTTTAACCCCACGCCAGAAGCTAGTTAATGCCCCGTTAACGCTTCGATAGCCGCTTCCGGGCGCCCGTCCGCTATGGAGAGAGGCGGAAATCGCTCCTGGGGCATTCCCGGCGCTTTGGCGATGGTTCGGTGAGAGGTTCATATCAGCAAACGATGGCATAGACCTGGTTGCCGCCCTCGCCCGCCGCTCTCACGCCCAGGGCGCCGGCTGTGCAGCGGTCCGAGTGCCCTTCCTTGGTCCTGGGCGCCCAATAGTTATACTCCCCGTTCATAACGATCTGTTGCATCGCATGGAGGTCCTCGCGCACCGCTCGGGAGATTGGCACCCGCAAGCTAGTGGGCGCCTCGAAACGGCGGCGGAACTTGGGAAACAGTTCCCGCTTGAACTTCACCGTGAAGGTGCAAAGCTCGACCTTCCCGAACTTGTGCGCCTCGGGCTTCCATTCCTGGAACTCTTTGACGGCGTAATCGCCAAACCCGACGCCGGGACCGGTGTAATCCACGCTCGACCTGGTCGAACGCCGAATCCGGCTGCTGAGGATCCTGTTTTGGTCCGGCGTGCTCATATTCTTCAGCACGAGGACCTCCCGGCAAATGAGCAGTGGCCCAACCTGTTCCCAGGTCCAGCACACCGTTGGATCATTCGACCGGCCAAAGTCGATCCCACAAAAAGCCGGGTTATTGGCCCCTCCGGCACGGAGGTCAAAGAAGTCAGGCCCGCAGCTCTCGGTGGCATCAGCGCTCTCGGCCAGGGCAATCAAGTCATAAGGGAGGAGGACATTCGAAGTGTCGGTCGGCTGGCATTCATATTCCTGTGCCCAGGCATCGGGATCATCCAGCCCGGCCTTGAGCTTCTCCACGTCCACCGGCAGCCCCTCTGCCTTAGCTGTATGGATGTCCACCAGGTGGCCCGCGTAACCGTTCTCCTTCCGCTTTTCCCAGAGCTGAAAGAACTTGTTGTCCCGCCCGTTGAACGTGCTGACCACGCGGATCTTCATCTCGCGCCGGATGTCGAGCGACTCCCCGGCATAGAGCGCCCGCACCCGATCCATGAACGTGCCCGCCAGCGGGTTGGTCAGACTCGGGAACATCGCCGACCAAATCTTGTCCGGGTCCTCGTGATAGGCGAACTCATCCAGGATGACATTAGCCGAGTAACCCCGCGCCGTGCTCGGGTTGGCCGGGATGGCAATAATCCGGCTGCCGTTGGCAAATCGAATCTCCGCCTGCTTGAGCAGCGCCTCGGCCACCGTCCGATCCTCGGCGTAGTTCTCGATAGCCAGTCGGTAAGCGGTGGCCCATTCCTTCGTCTTCTCTAGCCATTCCAGCGCCTGGCGCTCGCCAGCCGAGAGACAAACCCACTTCGTGCCCGGGTCGGTCAGTGAATCCGTCACACTCTCGCACGCCGTGGAAAATGACTTCCCCGTCTGCCGCGACCACACCCCAATCTTGAACCGGCTCGCATCCCCAACCCACCGCGACTGATACGGCAGCAGCAAGTCGAGCGGGGAAACTTTGCCACGGCGGCTCTCGGACTGAGCCGCCGTGGACTTTTGTTCTGTCGCATGGCGAGCCTTCGGATCGACCACCGCCGCGCTCTGCAGACTTTGGGCGTCCAGGTCCGACCTGGTATCACGGGCATCCTCTGCAGCCTTGCCCGCTCCCTTACCTCGCGCATTGGCCCTCCGGCTCTGTTTTGGTAAGCTCACTTCTTGAAAATCTCCCGTATCCGTTTGGCCTGGTCTTCCGCCGAGATATTTGAATCCAGCACCGCCTCGGTCTTGCGCGCCCGCTCCGCCGCCTCCTCCAGCACCTTGACCCGCCGCTCGCTCACTGAGACCTTGCGCACGTCCAGTTCCGCCTTCGTCTTCCCCTCGCGATCCCGCAAATCCAGGTTGGCCATCACATTGAATTTCTTCTCGTCCTGGTCCTGCACTGCCTCGGCCATGAAAAACGCAATCCCCATATCCCGCACTCGATCCCGCGAGGCATTCGGATGCGCCTTCGCATAAAAGTCCTCGAACCGCGCCACAATATCGTTGTAGTTCTCCTCCCGGCGCTTGTGCGAGAGCCACGACCAGAAGTCCGAAAGCTGCCCATCCCGCGAGAGCGTAATGCCAAACCGTGCCTCGATACGCCCGCGTATCGCCGCGTTGGTCAACTCGGCCTCGCCATGCCAGGCCCACAGCTCGTCTGCGATTGCCGGCTTCTTGCCCGCCAGTTCTTTGAGCCTGGTCAGCGGGGAAACCTTCCCACTCTGGCCGCGCAGTTTCGGTTCGTATTTCATCGCTCATCGCAGTTCAATCAGCGCCGCCTTGCCCTCATCGCTCAGCGACCACTTCATCTGCTGCGTCACCTTGGCCGATACGCCGAGGATGTAGCCGCGCTGATCGCACAGCACCAGGCAGCCTTGGAACTCCGCCAGCGATGCCGGCGGCTCGCCAGCGAAACGCATCTGCTGTTGCACATGCGCGTGAATAATGGTCTCGATGGACTGCCCGCCCCGCAGCTTATCCAGAAAACCCAGGATGCCCTTCACAATCTGTTGGTCGCGTTCGTTCATCGTTGATCCCTTTCCTCGATCTTGCCCTCCAGCCGGCAGACCGCTTTCAGCACGTCGTTAATTCGCTCGTGAATCCCGTCGCTGCTGGACTTCGCTTCCTTCGATATTTCCGAGAGGCGGCTGTCCATTCTCGTCTGAAACGTTGTGTTCATCGTCTCCATCCGCAGGTTGCAGCCGCGCTCCATCCCGCCAAGCTTGGCGAACAATTGGTTATGCTCGTCCTTGTTGCTGCCGACATGCTTGTCGAACTCATCCTTGCTCGCCGGGATGAAACCAAAGGTGACCTCACGCTTTTGCTT
>CAZAFS010000237.1:0-5448 GCA_964484165.1 uncultured Opitutaceae bacterium
GCGTGCGGGCCAGATAGGGTCCGGTGCGGGACATGGCGGCCGGCTGCAGGGCACAGGCGGCCGGCGGGCCCTGGAACAGCACCTCGCCGCCCTCGGTGCCCGCCCCGGGGCCGAGTTCGACCAACTCGTCGGCGGCGCGCATTGTTTCCTCGTCGTGTTCGACCACGATGACGGTGTTTCCCCGGTCCCGCAGCTCGCCCAGCGTCTCGATCAGCTTGCGGTTGTCGTGGGCGTGCAGGCCGACGCTCGGCTCGTCGAGCACGTAAATGACGCCCATCAGGCCCATGCCGAGCTGGGTGGCCAGGCGGACGCGCTGGGCTTCGCCGCCGCTCAGCGTCGAGTATTCGCGATCGAGCGTCAGGTAGCCGAGTCCTGTCTCGCGCAGGAAGTGCAGCCGCTGCTCGATGCCGGCCAGCAGCTCGCGCGCCGCTTCCACGCCGGCCAGCCGGGTGCGCTGCGCGAGCGCGAAATCCTGCGCCGCGGCCACGTCCATGGCGAAGAACTCCGTGATGCTGCGCCCGGCCAGCCGGACCGCCGCGGCACGGGGGTTGAGCCGGGTGCCGCGGCACGCCGGGCACTCCGCGCTGATCTGGTAGGTGGTGAGCCGCGCGCGGAATCCGTCGCTGCGTGTCTCCCGCCAGCTCTGGTCGAGCAGCGCCAGCACGCCCGAGAACGGCGTCAGCCGCGGGTGCTTCATCCGCCGGAGGCGGAAGCTGAACAGCCGCTCGCCCGCCCCGTGCAACAGGAGGCGACGGACCTCGCCGGGCAGGTCGCGCCAGGGTTTCTCCGGGTCGTAGGGCAGCTGCTCCGCCAGTTGCCGGAGGATCGCGTTGTGCCGGATGATGAGATTTTTCCCGCCGATGCGCCAGGGTTTGATCGCACCCTCCCGCACCGATTTCGCCGGATCGGGCACGACCAGTTCCTCGCTGAACGTCATGCTGCGGCCGAGTCCGCCGCAGGCCGGGCACGCGCCCTCCTGGTGGTTGAAGGAAAAATGCCGGGGCGTGAGCCGGTCGTACACCTCGCCGCAGATCGCGCAGCTCAGGCTCTGGCTGAGCGGAATCTCGCGCCACGGCGCCTCGGCGGTCGGCTGCGCCAAGACCACCGCGCGGTCCTGGCCTTCCCGGAAAGCGAGTTCGAGCGAGTCCGCCAGCCGGCTGCGCTGATCGGGCGCAGCAACCAGCCGGTCGATGACCAGGTCCACCGCCAATTCCCGGGCGCCGGACGGAATCAGCCGGGGATCGTCGAGCGGCTTGATTTCACCGTCGATGCGGACGCGCTGGAATCCGCGCTGACGCAGCCCGGGCAGCTCGTCGCGCAGCACGGCCGGCTTGGCGCGCATCCAGGGCGCGAGCAGCACGAGGCGTTCGCCCGCGGCGTCGTGCAGCACGCGGTCCACGCAATCGTCGAGGGACCGCGGCTCGATGCGGCCGCCGTCCTTGGGGCAGAACTGTTCGCCCAGCAGGGCCCAGAGCAGGCGGGCATAGTCGGCGATCTCCGTGGCGGTGGCGACCGTGTGCCGCGGCGAGCCGCCGCCGGTGCGCTGCTCGATCGCCAGCACCGGGGAAAGGCCGTGAATGAAGTCGACGTCGGGCCGCCGGAGCTGTTCCAACACCTGGCGGGCCTCGGTCGACAGACTCTCCATGTATTTGCGATAGCCCTCGGCGTAAAGGGTGTCGAAGACCAGCGACGACTTGCCTGAGCCGCTCGGGCCGGTGATGACCACGAGCTTACCGCGCGGCAGGCGCAGCTCCAGGTTCTTCAAGTTGTGCTCGCGCGCACCCTTGATGTGAATATGCGACGCCGCCTCCATGGCGCCATCACGTCACGATTTCGCCGCGGGTCAAAGCGGGAATGGCCGGTGCGGCCGCGGAGATTTCACCGGCGGGCTGGCAGCTAGAACCGTCCTTTCTTCCGCCATTAAGTCGGCTAACACGCCGATTCTTTGCGCCTTAAGACTTGCGGTCACCCCTGAAATCACACTTCATCTCGCGTCGCTCGATCCATAACCCCGGGTTCACCCAACCCCCCCATACCTCGAACCTCCCGGCGCGGAGGTTTAATTCGTTTCTAGATCCAGCTATGAAATCCCGACATGCTTTTACCGTGCCCGCCCGCTGGCGGCCCGGAGCCGTGGCCGTCGCTGCGCTCCTGTTTGTATCCGGCGCTCTCTCGGCCTACGGTTTCGTCTTCGCGCTGGGTGAAGTGCAGGGCAGCTTCGACTCCACTTTCTCCATCGGCACCCTGTATCGGCTGGATAACCCGGATCCCGCCCTTTACGGCACCGCCAACAACTTCCAAGGCGTGCTGGGAAAAGGATTCTCGGTCAACGGCGACGACGGCGACTTGAACTACCCCAAGGGCACCGCCTCGGTGCTGTACAAGGGCACGCACGACCTCGAGCTGAAGTACCACAATTTCAGCGCCTTCGTGCGCGGCTACTATTTCTATGATTCCAAGAATGAACGCGGCACCAAGGCGCACACGCCGCTCTCCGATCTCGCCAAGGAGCGGGTCGGGTCCGACGCGGTGCTGCTCGACAACTATGTGATGGGCAAATTCGACCTCGGCGGCATGCCCGCCACGGTCCGCCTCGGCCGGCAGGTGATCAGCTGGGGCGAAAGCACGTTCATTCCCAACGGCATCAACGTGATCAATCCGATTGACGTGTCGCGTCTGCGCGCCCCGGGCTCGGAACTGCGCGAGGCCCTGCTGCCGGTCTACGCCTGGGACACCTCGATTTCCCTCACCCCCGACCTGTCGCTCGAGGCCGTCTGGCTGCTCGAGTTCCGCCGCACGGAGATCGATCCCGACGGCACCTATTTCAGCACGAACGACTTTGCCAGCCGCGGCGGGAGCCGGGTTTATCTCGGCTTCGGCTCGCTCTCCGACCAGCAGCCGCTGGGCGCGCTGCCGCGCGGCAATGATCGCGAACACGGCAATTACGGGCAATGGGGCCTGGCGATGCGGTATACCGCGCGCAATCTGAACGAAACCGTGTTCGGCGCCTATTACCTCCACTACAACAGCCGGCTGCCGGTGATCAGCGCCGTGACGCCCAACACGGCGGTGGCGCCCTTCGTGCCGGGCGCGCTGGCCCAGCTGCTGATCGCCAACGGCGCCGCGACCTCGGCCACCGCCCCGGCGGTCGCCCAGCAGTTGCTCACGGTCTACGCCACCACCCCACAGTTCCTCACCGCGTCGCAGCAGGCCCTGATCGCGGGCGCGCAGAAGATCGGCTTCCTCAACGCCGCCGCCACCGGCACGTACTTCATCGACTACCCCAAGGGTATCGATCTCGTGGGCGTGAGCTTCAACACGGATGTCGGCACCACCGGCATTGCCCTGCAGGGCGAGGTTTCCTACAAGACGAACGTGCCCCTGCAGGTGGACGACGTCGAACTGCTGTTTGCCGCGCTGTCCTCGCTCAATCCCGTCTACGGCACCAACAACCAGATCGGCCAATTCTACGGCCAGATGGGGGTCGAGATCCCCGGCTTCCGCACGCTGAACGTCTGGCAGGCCCAGGCCACCGCCACCAAGGTGTTCGGGCGGGCCTTCGGCGCCGACCAGGTGTCGATGGTGTTCGAGGCCGGCGCCACCATGGTGCCCGACCTGCCGGCCAAGAGCGTGCTGCGTTTCGACGGCACCGGCACCTCCACGGCCGGGAGCGCCTCCGAGATGCTGAACACCGGCAACGGCACCTTCCCCACCACGCCGGACAGCGCATTTCCCGACAAGACGTCGTGGGGCTACCAGGTCGCCTTCAAGCTGGACTACAACAACCTCTTCGCGGGCGTCAACCTGTCGCCCACCATCGCCCTGGCCCACGATGTCAGCGGCAATACCCCGCTCCCGCTGGGCAACTTCCTGCACAACCGCAAGACGCTCACGCTGGGGGCCGATTTCACCTTCCAGAACCAATGGGCGCTGGAGCTGCGCTACGTCAATTTCTCGGGCGCCAAGCCCTTCAATCCCCTGACCGACCGCAACTACCTCTCGGCGGTCATGAAGTATTCGTTCTAGGCCGGCGCTCCACCCCGCTCCCCACCCTGAACCCCCGTCCCCTTTTCCCATGCGTATTCCAGTATTCGTCTTCGGAGCCCTGCTGGCCTCCTCCACCGTTGCCTTCGGCGCCGTCAGTGCCGAAGACGCCGCCCGCCTGAACAAGGATCTCACCCCGCTCGGCGCCGAGCGCGCCGGCAATGCCGACGGCACCATCCCCGCCTGGACCGGCGGCATCACCCAGCCGCCCGCCGGCTACCAGCCCGGGATGCATCACCCCGACCCGTACGCGTCCGACCAGCCGCTCTACGTCATCACCGCAGCCAACCTGGGTCAGTACCAAGACAAGCTCACCGCGGGCAACATCGCCCTGCTCAAGGCCTATCCCGACTACAAACTGCCGGTGTACCCCACGCACCGGAGCGCGTCCGTGCCGCAATACGTCTACGATGCCACCATGGCCAACGCCACCACCGCCCGGCTCGTGCATGACGGCAACGGCGTCGAGGGCGCGATCATCGGCGTGCCGTTTCCGATCCCTCATTCCGGCCAGGAGGTGATCTGGAACTTCCTCCTCCGCTTCCGCAGCGCCGCGGCCATCCGCCACATCTCCCAGGCCGCCCCGACCCGCGGCGGCATCTACACCCTGGTTAACTTCGAGGAAAGATTCCTCTTCAACTACTGCGTCGCGGGCATGACCGAGGCGAAGCTCAATAACATCGTGTTTTACTTCAAGCAGGAGGTGAAGGCCCCCGCGCGCCTGGCCGGCTACATTCTGCTCGTGCAGGAGACGCTGGACCAGGTGAAGGAGCCGCGCCGCGCCTGGACCTACAACACCGGGCAGCGCCGCGTCCGCCGCGCCCCCGAGGTCGCCTACGACAATCCCGGCACCGCCTCGGACAACATGCGCACCAGCGACCAGCTCGACATGTACAACGGCGCGCTTGACCGCTACGACTGGCAGCTGGTCGGCAAACGCGAGATGATCGTGCCCTACAATTCGTACAAACTGCATTCCGACTCGGTGAAATACTCCGACATCCTCAAGCCGCTGCACATCAACCAGGATCTGACCCGGTACGAACTGCACCGCGTGTGGGTCGTTGATGCCAAGCTCAAGGAAGGCACCAACCACGTCTATCACCGCCGCACGTTCTACATCGACGAGGACTCCTGGCAGGTGCTGGCGGTCGACCAGTACGACTCCCACGGCCAGCTCTGGCGCGTCTCCGAGGCGCACTGCATCAACTACTATGAAGTGCCGTGTTTCTGGAGCACGCTGGAGGTGCACACCGACCTCCTGGCCGGGCGCTACCTGGCGTTCGGTCTCCAGAACGAGGGACCGCCCTATGACTTCAGCGTCCACTTCACGGCCGCCGAATTCAGTCCCGAGGCCCTCCGCAACGAAGGCCTGCGCTAAGCCGATGCCCGGCGGCAGCGGGC
>CAZAFS010000238.1:0-5443 GCA_964484165.1 uncultured Opitutaceae bacterium
CGCGAGGGGACGATCTTGCTTGGCTGGGGACGCCCAAGCAGGCTCGCCGGCGGCCCGACTCGCCACGGTCCGGCGACCACCGAATCGCCACTCCGGGATGAAAAGCCCCAAGAATTACCTGATCGGCCTTCTGGGCCTGGCCCTGCTCGGCGCCGGCGCGCTCCTGTGGAGCGAAAGCTCCCTTGTCGCCGAACTTCGCGCCAAGTTGCTCGCGGCAGGCGAAGCGCAGGCTCGGCGCGATGCGCGTCACGCCGCCCAACAGACCGAGTTGGCCCAGCGCGCGCACCAAATGGAACAGCGCCTCCAGGAGCTGGAGCAACGCGTCGGGGCCGCCGACGCCCGCGCCCGCGAGCTGGAAACCAAAACGCGCGGGCTCGAAGGCCAGCTTGCCGACGAGAAGCGCGCCGCCGAAGCGGCGAAATCCGCCTCATCGGCCGCGCTGGCGGCGCCGACCAAACCGTCGTCGCCAGCGGCCGGCGAGCCCAGCGCCATCCAAGCCCAGGCCGCCCGAATGCGCCCGAAAATGGAACGCCAGTATGGCGCGCTGGCCAGGCAACTCGGTCTCAACGCCGCCCAGACCGACCAGTTCATGAAGCTTCTCGTCGACAAGCAGGTGGCCAGCGCCGATGCCGCCGCGGCTGCCATGCAGGCAGGCGACAAGGGGCTGAATGATCCTGCCGCCTTCGCCATGCTGGAGGCAGCCTCGCGAAATGATATTGAGGCCCAAATCCAAACCTTGCTCGGCGACTCCGGCTACGCGCAATACCTGCAGGCCGTCCGCGTCACCGGGCAGACCAACACGCTCGGGCGCCTTCAGGCATTGCTCATGGGCACGGAGCCGCTCAGCGACGCGCAATCAGGCCAGCTCCAGCAGGTGCTGGACGCCAATCACATCAACCACATCTCTGACAAGGTCATGGCGGACGCCCAGGCGCAGGGGTTTCTCACCCCGGCCCAGATGAAAGCCCTGCAGAATCTTTTTCAGGAACAGCAGGCCGGGCAGGCGCGCCGCCGGGCGCCTTAGCATTGGTCCGACCCGGCTGCTCACGAGACCGCCGCCGACTAGCGGACCAGACCTGACGCGGTGAACGTGAATTGAACGTCGAGCGTGTCCGCAATCGCCTCGGTGCGAAGTAGCCGACGGATCGTCTGGCCGCCCTCCGTGGTGCTTCCAATATACTCGATCCGCGCCGGCTTGAACTCCCAGGCTGTCGCCGCAACCCGGATGGCGGCGAAAAACTGTTCGGAAAACCGGTTTGGCAGGGTTACTCCGCGCAAGCTGTAGGACACATCGGCCACCTGCCCCGAACTGTTGATCTCGAGCCGGACGTATACAACCACGTCGCCAAGGTTGGCCGCCAGCGCGGCTTCCGGATAGACCGGCCTCCGTACACCAGGCTTGGGAATGGCCGGGAAGAAATGCTGGAATTCAGCGGGTTCGTCCTGATCCTGTGCAATCTTTGGCCAGGCGCTCCCCGGTGCCGCTTCCTCCGTTCCCAGGATCTTGTAGAACGACCGTCCGGCCAAATTCTGATTCTGAGCTGCATGATGACAGCCGCTGCTCCCGATGACGGCCAGCGCTAAGGTCATTCCGGCCGTCTGCCGTACCCGAGCTGCGGCCCGAAAAAGGCAGGTCTTCTTCATTCCGCTCTCAACAGTCTGGCGACGTCGACCTTAGCCGCCCGTCGCGCCGGCAGCCAGCAGGCAGCGAGACCCGCCAAGACCAAGACCGCCGCGACACCGGCAAATGTCGCCGCGTCGGTGGGACTGGTCTCGAAGAGCACGCTCTGCAGAAAACGGACGAGCCCCCACGCTGAGCCGAGCCCGAGCACGATCCCGAGAGCGACCACCCGCAGCCCGTTGCCTAACACCAGTCGCGTCAAATCAGCGGGCCCCGCTCCGAGCGCCACTCGAACGCCGAACTCGCGCTGCCGCTGTTCCACCGAGTAAGCCATCACCGCAAACAGGCCCAGGGCCGCGAGCGTCAGGGCTAGCGCAGCGAGCACCTCCAGCACCACCATTGAATAACGTTCGGTTTGGATGCCGAACCGGGCGTAGAGGGTCAAGGGATTCAGCTGCACCACGAGATTGGGATCCGCTGAATACGCCGCCCGCCTGACCATAGCTTCAAACCCCACACCTGGCGGGCGCGCCATCCGCAACAACACGGTCAAGGCAAACGTGTTGACCGGAGGCTGCCAAAGTGGCGCGTAGACCTGTGACTTCACGTCTTCGCGATACCCGTTTTCCCGCACGTCACTCACCACTCCGATGATCTCCCATTTTCCGTCTTGATCCAGATCCAGACGGTGCCCGATTGGACTTTCGCCGGGAAAATATCTTCGTGCGCCCGTTTGGTTGATGACCGCAACGGGCGGGTCACCAGGCTTCAGGCCTTCGAAGCCACGGCCCGCAATGATCGACATGCCAAGGGTCGAAAAATATTGGGGCGAAACTTTGTTGTAGCTGAATGTCATATTACCGGGACCAGACCGCCCCTCGATTTTGACCCCGCTCCACGTCCCTCCAACCATGGATAGTGGAATGGTCGTCGAAAGTGTCGCGTCCCGGACATCGGGCAGGCTGGCGAGGTTGTCGCGAACCTTTGCTGCCAGTCGAAGATACGCCTCCGGAGACACGACCTTGGGCAGAATTCCGATAACCGCCAGCTTGTTGGCCGGATCAAAGCCGAAGTCGACGTGCAACAACCGGACATAGCTCCGCAGCATCAGGCCCGTCCCGACCAAGAGCACGGCCGCCAACGCGGTCTGGGAAGCGACCAAGCCGTTGCGCAGCCGCCGGAGCCGCCGGCTGTCGGCGAGTGTGCGCGCTCCCTCTTTCAACACCTCATTCAACTGCGTCCGCCGGACGCGCCAGGCCGGAACAATCCCCACCAGCAGGCAGGTGAGGACGCTCAATCCCAACGCCACGAGAAGCATGACGGGATCGACGCGCGGCTTGCCGCCAAACAGTAGCGCTTCGTATGGCAGCAGCGGCGTCATCGCCGAACAGCTCATCCAGGCAATCAAGATCCCCGCGCCACCTCCGGCCAACGCCAGCACCAGACTCTCCGACAGCAGCAATCTCAGGATCCGCCCCTGGCTGCTGCCCAGCGCCAGGCGTACCCCCAACTCCCGCTGTCGAGCGACCAGCCGGGCGAGCATCAGGCTGATCGCGTTGCTGCAGGCTATGAGGTACAGCAGTGCGACCGCTCCCATAATGACCCAGAAGAGCCGGGTCGTGCTAGTCTCATAATAGGCGGTCAAAGGTGCGAGCCGGGGCCTCAGTCGCTCTAAAACGGTATCGTTCAGGCGTCCGGCGGCGGGATAATGAATCACCCCCATCTCCGCCCTGGCTTGCTCCAGGGTCACGCCCGGCTTCAACCGTCCGACGACATGCAGCCATTTCACGGAAAACTCCGGAGCGGATGACAGCGCCTCCGGCAAATAGATGTCGGCTTCACCAAATTGGGGTGGCAGCGCGAAACCTTTGGGTAGGATGCCGACCACGCGGCGTGACTTGCCTCCCACGAAAATGTCCTGACCGACGATGCTGGGATCACTCTTCAGCCGCGTTTCCCATATCCGCCAGCTCAGCACGGCGATGTCCCCACTCTCACCGCGATACTCGTCCGGCAGAAACAACCGGCCACGCCCGGGGTCCACGCCAAGAACGGAGAAGTAATCGGCGGTCACCCATCCGACGCTCACGCCAGCCGGATCACCGGCTATCACCAGGTTAAATAACTCCTGTCGCTCGGCGCCGAGCGCCGCAAACGAAAACGCGGTTTCATGTAGAAACGCCAGGCGATAGGGAAAACCGAAATAGGGGTACGGCGCCGCCGGCCGGCTTCCGGTGGCATCCGGGTCGGTTACGATCACCATTCGATCGGGCGCCGGAAAGGGGATCGAGGGGAACACCACCCGTCGGGCGATGCTGACGATTGCGGTCGTGGCGCCGATGCCAACCGCCAGCGTCACCACCACTGCCAGCGTGAACCCGGGTGATCTGGCGAGCGATCGCACGGCGAACCGGAAATCCTTGGCCATCTGCTCCAGCCGGCCCCAGCCGCGGCCGTCGCGGCACTGCTCTTTGAGCTGGTCCGCTCCGCCGAACCGCCGAAGCGCCGCATAACGCGCCTCCGTGGGCGGCATGCCCGCCGCGATATTCTCCTGGGTCAGCACCGCGAGGTGCGCCGCCATCTCTTCGGCCATCGACGCCTCCATCCGCCGGCGGCGGAACAGGCCGACCAACCGGGCCGCAAACATGCGCCCGTGCGATTTGAGGGGAGTCAGCCAGTTCATCGGTGCGTCAACCGCTGCAAACCTTGAGCTCTAGGCTCGGGATCAGAGCTGCTGGAGCTTGAAGTTGAGATTCTTTGGCCTCGCGCTTGCCGCTTTGCCCTTGGCGCTTCTCAGCTCTCCTGCATGATCGCGCCGATCGCCACGCAAAGGCGTTCCCAGACTTTCGCCTCCGCCGCGAGCTGCTTGCGGCCCTCCTTCGTCAGCTCGTAGAACCGCGCCCGGCGGTTGTTGTCCGACTGGCCCCACTCCGCCTCGATCCAGCCCTTCTGCTCCATGCGGTAGAGCGCCGGATAGATCGAGCCCTCCTCCACGACCAGCGCGTCCTTCGACAGCAGCTGGATGCGGGCGGCGATCCCCCACCCGTGCATCGGCCCGCCGCTCAGAACCCGCAGCACCAGCATGTCCAGGGTGCCCTGCAACAGGTCCAGTTTGCTCGTCGGCATCGCGTCCTCCTTGGAATCTCTACGGAAGAAACCTCCTCCCTCAGAATGTCAAGGGGGAAGCCGGCGATTCCTTCGGCCTCTGCTGATTGGGCCGTGCCGATCGCGCGCAGCCGACCCGCGACGCGCGCCGCACCGGGGCGATATCCGCCCTGTTGCCGAAACTGGCGATCGGACCGCTGCCGCCAGAGAATGCCGCCGATCATTCTTCGGACCATTCGTGGCCGGACGAATGGCGGGTTCAGTCGCGCCGGTTGTCATCCTGATTGGCGCCCCGCTGCCCGGTTCCGCCGTGTCCGTGCCGTGGGGCGGCGGCGCCCGCGACCCACTTCCGCTCCTAAAATGAAACCGGTCACTGGCGCGGTCTCGCTCCTGTTGATGTTCGGCGGAGTCGTTTCCAACGGGTGCTCGTTCGAACGGCCCCGCAGCTTCACGTATCAGGGCCGGATCGAACGGGTCGACCAGCCGCCGGGGGAATACTACTCGCCCCAGAAGGGTCATCAGCCCCTGACCTATCTTTACCTGCGCGTTCGTCCGACGGGACAAAGCGGGAAAGGAACACCGCTCCGCCTCGCCGTGTTGGGCTGGTACACCCCCGAAACGCACGGCAGCGCCGGCGATGCGGTGTCCTTCGACCACGCGGGGAAACTGCCGCTCTCCGGGCAGGTGGACTTCGGCGACATCCGAAACTACCGCATC
>CAZAFS010000239.1:0-5431 GCA_964484165.1 uncultured Opitutaceae bacterium
GCCACGAGGCCGTGATCTGCACCAAGTTCGGACACACCGGACTGGACACAAAGGATTTCTCGGTCACGGCGCTGCGGCCCTCGCTGGAGGGCAGCCTGCGCCGCCTCCAAACGGACCAGGTGGACGTGCTGCTGCTCCACAATCCCCCAACCGATCGGCTCGACGGGGAGCAGGCCGCCGATCTTTACGGCGAACTCCTGACGTTGCAGCACGAAGGCAAACTCCGCGCGTTCGGCGCCTCGGTCGACTGGAGCCGCGAGCTGGGCATGCTCGGCCGGACCACGCCCAGCCGCGCCGCCGAAGTGCTGTTCAACGCCTTTCATCAGGAACCGCGCAGGGCGTTCGCGGATGCCGCCGGGCGCGGGCTTGGACTGGTTGCCAAGGTCCCTCTCGATTCCGGCTGGCTCAGCGGCAAATATGATGAACACAGCCACTTCGTCGGCATTCGCGCCCGCTGGACGCCCGAGGTCGTCGCGCGCCGCGCCGCGCTGGTGCAACGGCTGCGCGGGCTGTTGCCGGCCGGTATGCCGCTGGCGCGGGCGGCGCTGGGCTTCGTCCTCGCGCACCCCGAAATCGCGACGGTCATTCCCGGGGTGAAATCCCGGGCCCAGCTTGAAGCCAACCTGGCCGCCGGCCTCGAGCCCCTGCCGGCAGCCACCGTCGCCGGCATTCATGCCCTTTGGGCCGAAGAAATCGGTGGGGATCCACTGCCCTGGTGATTCCACCCTGACTTCTTTTCGCTCCTCCAGCCTGCTATCAATAGTTGGCTCAGGTCGCTTGCGGGTGCCGGTTCGGCCAGCCGGCAAAGATTCCGAGCAGAAGGTCGGTTGGCAAACGGGAAGTCATCCTCGTCAACTTCTCCCCGGCCCCCCAATTCCCCGCCAAATCCGCTGCGCCGTTCAAGTTTTTGGACTCCCCCGGCAAACGAGCGGAGATGGCGCGGCCCGCGGTCCTGCTAGGGTAACACCCCATGGGACCCGTGCATGCTTTCGTCTAGATTGCCACCGCAGAAAACAGCGAGGCTGTCCCCAACCGGGCCTTTTTTGTACAGGCAACACAGACCATGCGACCGCTGCTTGGATGACCTTCGTCATGGTCAGGAGAAATCAAAAGACATGAAATCAAGCACTCACAACCAAGTGGCAGGCACCGCCAAAAACATCGCCGGCACCGTCAAGGAAGCCACCGGCAAGGTGGTCGGAAACCCTCGCCTGCAAGCCGAGGGCAAAGCGAAACAGGTCGAAGGGCAGATCCAGAAAAAGATCGGAGAAATTGAGAAGGTGCTCGGGAACTAAACCTATTTCATGCCATGAAAACTGCGATGATGACGCCGGGTGACAGGCGCGGGTGGTTCAGCACCCGGGCCGTGATTGGGATGACGCTGTTGTTTTTTTCGGGCGTTCGTGCGTTTGCGGCGGCGCCGACGGTGACGGTGACCACGCCGACGGTGACGGTGACCGCGCCGACGGGCGGGGAGAACTGGATGGCCGGCACCACCCATGCGGTCACGTGGAGTGTGGCGGGCAGCACCGCCAACGTGACTTACTACAAAGTGGCGTTGAGCACGGACGGCGGGGTGACCTGGCCCGCCGCCGGGACCGCGAATGATTTGACGCCGGACGGCATCTCCGATCCCAACGCGCGAAGTTTCACTTGGACGATTGGAAACTCGCTGAGCACCAGTCAGGCTCGCGTCCGCGTGCGGGCGCTGGCTTCTGACAGCTCCACAGTGGCGGAGAATGCGAGCAACGCGAACTTCACCATCAGCGCCGCCACCGGCGCATTGACGGTGACGGTGACCGCGCCGACGGGTGGGGAGAACTGGACGGCCGGGACCACCCATTCGGTCACGTGGAGTGTGGCGGGCAGCACCGCCAACGTGACTTACTACAAAGTGGCGTTGAGCACGGACGGCGGGGTGACCTGGCCCGCCGCCGGGACCGCGAATGATTTGACGCCGGACGGCATCTCCGATCCCAACGCGCGAAGTTTCACTTGGACGATTGGAAACTCGCTGAGCACCAGTCAGGCTCGCGTCCGCGTGCGGGCGCTGGCTTCTGACAGCTCCACAGTGGCGGAGAATGCGAGCAACGCGAACTTCACCATCAGCGCCGCCACCGGCGCATTGACGGTGACGGTGACCGCGCCGACGGGTGGGGAGAACTGGACGGCCGGGACCACCCATTCGGTCACGTGGAGTGTGGCGGGCAGCACCGCCAACGTGACTTACTACAAAGTGGCGTTGAGCACCGATGGTGGGGTGACCTGGCCTGCCGCCGGGACCGCGAATGATTTGACGCCGGACGGCATCTCCGATCCCAACGCACGAAGTTTCAGTTGGACGATTGGAAGCTCGCTCAGCACCAGTCAGGCTCGCCTCCGGGTGCGGGCGCTGGCTGCTCACAGCACCATGCTGGCGGAGGATGCGAGCAACGCGAATTTCACCATCAGCGCCGCCACCGGCGCGCCCAAAGCGCCGTGATAAGCAGCAGCGGCCATCGGGGCAATGCATCCATCGCACACAGCGGCCGAGGCGGCCATCAAGGAACTCCAGCAATCCGGTTTCGACCTGAAAGAACTGTCGGTTGTTGGCCGCGACTATCAGATCGATGAGCCTGTGGTCGGCTGCCACAAGGTGGGCGGCCGGATGAAAGGGTAGGGCCAGACCGGCGCCTTCCGGGGCAGCCGGTGGAAATCTTTGTTCGGTTCCGCGTTCCGTTGGATTCCTGGATTGGAGCCGGGGCCCCGATTCGAACGAGTGAAGCCAGCCGACGCGCGGGTCAGTTGAACGATAATGGAATCAAAGTTTCTCATGTGGCAGTGTTTCGACGGCCGCTGCCAACGCCGGCGGACCTTCAATTTTCGAAATGAGTTCCCGCCAAAGCTGGACGCCGTCCAGACTCCGCTTAAACCCGATCCGTCATGAAAAAATCCCTGGGGGCCAAAACCCTGGTTTATCCAACCCCGGTGTTTGTCGTTGGGACCTACGACAAGGCGGGCAAGCCCAACGCCATGACGGCCGCCTGGGGCGGCATCTGCTGTTCCAAGCCCCCTTGCGTCGCCGTCTCCCTCCGCAAGGCCACCGCCACGTACGGAAACATCATGGCGCGCCGGGCGTTCACGATCAGCCTTCCGTCCGAAGAGCATGTCCGGCAGGCGGACTATTTCGGGCTGGTGTCAGGCCGGAGCGTGGACAAGTTCGCCGGGGCCAAGCTGACGCCGGTGAAAAGCGATCTCGTGGATGCGCCTTATGTGAAGGAGTTCCTTCTGGTGCTGGAATGCCGGTTGACGCAGACGATCGAGCTGGGGTTGCACACGCAATTTGTCGGGGAGATACTGGACGTGAAAGCCGAAGAAGCCGTGCTGGGTGGAGGAGGGCTGGTGGACATCAAGAAGATGAAGCCGCTGGTATTTGCGCCGGACACGCAGTCCTACTACGGCATTGGCGGGTTCGTGGGGCAGGCGTTCTCGGCGGGCAAAACGCTTTGAGGTTCCTCGAGAATGACTCCCGCCAGCCGGGCGCGGCCTGACCTGGGCCCGGAGCGCCGCGCCCAGGTTGGCGGGATCTTTCCCGCTTAACGGTTCAGTCGTGAGCCCTTTTCAGGCAACGGTGGAGGGGCGCGTGAACCAACTCCTGTTCCACTGCATTCCGGGCGGCCGCCCGCCGATCGCACCCAACCGATTGAACGGTCAACGAGTTCGAGCCGCGCTCAGGTTTTCGCCACCCATCGGTGGAGTTGAAATGGAGCGAGGGAAGGTGATGGTGAATTCGCAACCGCCCTCAGCCAGGTTTTCCATGCCGATGGTGCCGCGGTGCGCCTCCATGATCTTGCGGCAGATGGCCAGGCCGAGGCCGGTGCTTTTTTCGCCCCCGGTGGGCTTGACCGAGGTGAGGCCAAAATCCTTGAACAGCCGGTCGCGCTCGCCCTCCGGGATGCCCGGGCCTTGATCACGGACGGAGACCCGGCATGGCGCCGCATCCTCCGTGTTCACGGTGATGGTGGAGTTGGGCGGCGAGAACTTGACGGCGTTGCTGAGCAGGTTGTCGAGGACCTGTCGGATCTTCTGGATGTCGAGCGGCAGCGAGGCCGGCAAGGCGCCCCACCCCCGGACGATCCGGGTGCCTTTCCGGGCGGCGTTGATGTTGTTCAGGTAGATGGATTTTTCGATCAGGGCCTCGAGGTCGACCGGTTCGGGGTGGACGTGCAGATCGCCCGCCCCCATGATGGAGACGTCCAGCAGCTCGTTCACGAGCTCAAGCATCGACTGGCTGGCCTCGTGAATGTTGTTGACGAGTTCGAGCTGGTCCGGGGTCAGCGGGCCGACCGCGCCGTCGCGCAGGAACTCGGTCAGGCCGCGGGTGGACGCGAGCGGATTGCGCAGATCATGCGCGGCCATGCCCATGAGCTGGTCCTTGGCGGCGTTGGTCTTGTTCAGCTGCTCGACCAGGAGCCGGTTCTGCAGGTGGGCGCGGATCCGGGCGAGCATCTCCCTCGGCCGGATGGGTTTGAGCAGACAATCCACGCCGCCGGCGGCCAGGCCCTCGACCACATCGTCCGACTCGCTCTGGGCGGTGACGAATACCACCAGCGCGCAGGCGGAGCGGTACCGCTGCTTGAGCGCGCGACAGGTATCAAAGCCGTTGACGCCCGGCAGCTCCACATCGAGCAGCACGAGGTCAGGAACGAAACTGGCGTAGATTTCCAGAGCGGCCTCGCCGGAGCCGACTTCGGCGACCTCGTAGCCGGCCGGCCGGAGAATGCCGCTGAGGAGGCGCAGATTGGGTTGATCATTGGCCACCACGAGAATCTTGCGGCCCGTGAGGTCGAAAAAAGGATGGGCGCTTGCTCCTCTCATATTAGGAATAGGAAGAGCGAGATTAGGGTGGGCCCGCCGTATGGCAAGGGTGGTGTCAGGGTGGTGCCCGTGGTGTCCAAGAGCTTGAACAGGGTGGAGGATTTTGCGGGGAAGCGGGGCGGGGGAGAATTCGACGAGGATGCCCGCCGCCGCCGATATCCGCCCCGGGGTGAGCTCGAGTCGTTGGAGCAGGCACAGTGCCGCTGAACGGGACCGAAATTCGGGTGGCGCCATGGACCGCGGGGCCGGCCCGGCGAATCGGATGATCAACGCGATTTGGCGGCTCCGGCGTTTTTTTCCGCCGCCAGTTTCCGCATCCGCTCCAGGTTGGTGCGCGCATCGGCATAGTCCGGTTTCAGTCGCAGGGCCGCCTCAAACTGGACGATGGCCTCCTGGATCCGCCCTTGTTGATAGAGCGCCGCGCCGAGGTTGTTGTAGCCCTCCGCGTATTCCGGCTTGAGCTGCACGACCACCTCAAGCTGTTGGATCGCCTCCGGAATCCGCCCGGCATAGAGCAGGGCGTTGCCGAGGTTGTTGCGGGCGTCCACAAAGGCCGGCTTGATCTGCAGCGCCT
>CAZAFS010000240.1:0-5431 GCA_964484165.1 uncultured Opitutaceae bacterium
GACGCCTATTCCCAGGTCCAGCATCTCAAGGTCTTCCGGCGTTATGCCTCGCCGCTCGAGGCCAACCGCGGCCCGGTCGGGGCGCGGGTGAGCATCGCCGGCCGCGGCTTCACGCCGCAGGATGCCGTGTACCTCGACACCAATCCGGCGCGCACGGTGTTCGAGTCGCCCGGCGCGCTCAGCTTCTTCGTTCCGGCGGTCCAGCCGGACCGCAACTACAATATCGCGATCGGCGGCGGCGGCAGCACCCTGTCCGTCGGTACGTTCCGGGTCGATGCGATGGCCGTGAGCGTGTCGCCCTCCTCGCTGACGCTCCAGAGCGGCGGCCAGCAGGCCCTCCAATTCACGCTGACCGGCCCCGCCCCGCAAGGCGGACTGCTCCTCGACGTCACGACGGACATTCCGGAAAGCGTGATCATGCCGGAGGTCGTCGTGCCGGAGGGGGCCAACAACGTGGTCATCACCGTGCAGGGCGGCAAGCCGGGTGCCGGCGCCCTGTTCCTCAAGGGCTTTGGCCAGGGCGACATCACGATTCCGGTATCCGTCAGCGGCAAGTAACCGGCCTGGGCGGCCCTCCGAGCCGGCGCGAGGCGCGCCGGCTTTTTTATGGCGATCCCCGATCCGGGGGGCGGACCGGTTTTCCGCCGAGGGCCAGCCGCACCAGCACCGGCCGGTGGTCGCTCGCCTCGCGCACGCCCGGCCCGTCGTAAACCTGGCCGGCGCCGTCCGCTACCGCGGGCCACAGCGCGGGGGACACCAGAACAAAGTCAAAGCGCAGGTAGCTGCCGTCGCGGCGATAGGCGTACGTCCAGGTGTCGCCCCGCGGATCCGCGGCCTCGACCGCCCGCGCCACCGGGTTCCCGCCCCGCTGGGTCAGCAGCCGCACCGGCCGGCTGCCCGCCGTGTCGTTGCAGTCGCCCACGAGCAGGAAGCGTGCGGCCGAGGGGTCCGGGAACCGCCGGAGGATGAAGTCGCGGATGGCCTCCGCCTCGCCGGCCCGGCGCCGGGCCGATTCGGGATCATCGGCGCGCTCGGTCAGGCGGCTCTTGAGGTGCACGACGAACAGCGCCAGTTCGCCATCCGCCATGTCCACGGCGACCTCGAGGAGACCGCGCTTCACTTTTTCCCGGCCGTCGAAGTAGCGGAAGTCGAGGCTGGCATGCGCGGCCACGCGCCGGAACGGGCGGCGCGAGAGCACCGCGACGTGGCGCTCGGCGTCGGCCGCCTCGCCCAGCGCGACATGGGGATAATCGAGCCCTTCCGCCCGCAAATCACGGCGCAACTCCTCGAGGTAGCCGGCCGGCCCGATCTCCTGCAGCGCCAGCACATCCGCCTCAAGGGCGCGGATCACCGTCCGCAGCGCCTGCTTGGCCGCCTCCGGCTTCGGATAGTCCGGCCGGTAGGTGCCGTCGACCCGTCGCCCCGCGGCCACGTAGTTCTCGATGTTGTAGGTCGCGACCGTGAGCGTCTCGGCGCGGGCCGCGACCGCGGCGACGCACACCGCCAGCACCGCTTGGGGGATCACGGACCACCCGGCGATCGCCGATGGTCGCCGACGCATTGACCGCCGAGCCGTGTCCATCCGCGCCATCCGGGGTTGCGGCCTATCCTACCAGCGCCCGCTCGCGTTCCACCACCGTCGGGTGCGAGTAATGGAAGCCGCTGTAGAGCGGATGCGGCGTGAGGTTGGTGAGGTTTTTCTGGGCGAGCTTGTGCAGCGCCGCCACCATCGGCTGGGCGCCAACGGCGGCCCGGGCGAAGGCGTCGGCCTCGTACTCGTACCGGCGCGAGAGCAGATTGAACAGGGGCGAGAACCAGAAGGTCACCAACCCGCTCAGCAACCCGAAGAGCAGGAAGGTCGGCGCCAGCTGGCCGGGGGCGAAGCCGAACGCGGGGTTGAACCAGGTCCGGTCGGCCAGCCACGCGAGCAGGCCGAGGCCGCCGAGCTGGGCGACCGCCGAGATCACCAGCATCTTGGGCACGTGCCCGCGCTTGTAGTGGCCGATCTCGTGGGCGAGCACCGCCTCCAGCTCCGGCGGCGCCAGCTGCGCCATCAGGGTGTCGTAAAGAACGATGCGCCGGAACCGGCCGAAGCCGGTGAAGAACGCGTTGGAGTGCGCCGAGCGCCGGCTGCCGTCCATCACCTGGATGGTCCGGGCCCGGAAGCCGATGCGGTCGGCCAAGCCGAGCAGCCGGACGCGCAGTTCCTCGTCGGGCAGAGGCGTGAGCTTGTTGAACAGCGGCAGGATGAGCTTCGGATAAAGCACCAGCAGGAGCAGCTGAAAGCCGAACAGCAGGGCGAAGCCCCAGAGCCACCAGGCGGCGCCGGTCCAGCGCACCAGCGCGAGCAGCGCCGCCAGCACCGGAAAACCGATCGCGACCAGGAGGGCCAGACCCTTCAGCTTGTCCACCACCCAGAGGCGGAGCGTGCTCTGATTGAAGCCGAACCGCTGCTCGAGGCGGAACTGCCCCCACCATTCGAACGGCAGCGACGGCACGCTCAGCACGGCGGCCGCCGCCAGCAGGAAGGCGGCGCCGCTCACGGCGCCGCCGGGCGTCCCGCCGCGGAACGGGGCATACAGCCACGGCAGCACGCCGCTGAACAGCACCGCGGCGAGCACCGCCGCTTCGTAGCCCTCCTCGATCGAGCCAAACCGCAGCTTCGCCAGAGTGTAGGCGACCGCGCGGTCAAAGGTCGCGCGGTCCATCAACGCGCTCACGGCGGGCGGCGGCGCGACTCCGCACCGGCGAACCTCGGCGGCGTTCAGGCCGTCGAGCAGGAGCTGGGCGGCGAGCCGCAGCGCGATGAGCCCGGCCACGACGAATGGCACCATGGACCCCACTTCAACCGCTTTCCCGCGGGGAGAGCGAGGCTTAATCCGCGGGCGCGGCGGCGGCGGAGGAGCGGACCGCCGCGGCGCAATCTGAGGGATTGAAAAAGCCCGGGAGGCGCCCATCGTAGCCGGCGTGGAAGTCGACCCCAAAACCGCCAAGCTTACCTTCGAGGCGGCCTTGTCCAAGCTCGAGGCCATCGTCGAATCGATGGAATCCGGGCAGGTGCCGCTGGCCGAGCTCCTCGCCAAGTTTGAAGAGGGCAACAAGTTGCTCAAAGTATGCGAAGGCCGGCTCAAGGATGCCGAGATGAAGATCGAGCAGCTCAAGAAACAGAAGGACGGCGCGGCCTTTGCGCCCTTCGACGCGGAGCGCGGCGCCTAGCCGCCCGGGTCTCCGTTTTTGACTTCAGGATGAATCCGTCCGCCTCCGATCAACCTGCCGCGTCGCCCCAGTTGCCGCGGCTGCTGGACCAGATTTCGGGCCCGGCAGACGTGAAGGCGCTTCCCGCCGACCAGCTGCCGCGGCTGGCGCAGGAGATCCGCGACGAGATCATCGCCGTCACTTCCAAAACCGGCGGCCACGTGGCGCCGAACCTCGGGGTGGTCGAGCTCACCCTCGCGCTGCACCGGGTCTTCACCACGCCCGAGGATCAGCTCGTGTTCGACGTCGGCCACCAGGGCTATGTGCACAAGCTCCTGACCGGGCGCGGCGGCACGGCCTTCCGCAAACTGCGGCAGACCGGCGGCGTCAGCGGCTTCATGTACCGCCCGGAAAGCCCGCACGACGCCTATGGCGCCGGTCACGCCGGCACCGCCCTGTCGGCGGCGCTGGGCATGGCCACGGCGCGCGACCTGCGCGGCTCCAAGGAGCACGTCGTCGCCATCTGCGGCGACGCGGCGTTCACCTGCGGGATCACGATGGAGGCCTTGAACAACGTGGTCGCGTGCACCAAGCGCCTGATCGTCATCCTCAACGACAACGAGTGGTCGATCGCCCGGAATGTCGGGGCGATGGCGAAATACCTCAACCGACTCAGCACCAGCCCCGCCTACAACAAGATCCACCACGACCTGGAGAAGTTCTTCACCGGCCTGCCCCACGGACATGAGATGCACCACCTGTGGATGAAGTGGAAGCGCGAGACCAAGGGCTTCTTCGTCGAATCGAGCTTGTTCGAGAAATACGGCCTGCGCTACCTCGGCCCGATCGACGGCCACAATATCGGCGAACTGGTCAAGAACCTCGAGTTCGCCCGGCAGAGCGACGTCCCGATTCTCCTGCACGTGCTGACCAAGAAGGGCCAGGGCCTGCCGGTCGCGGTGCAGCACCCGGAGATATTCCACGGCGCCAGCCCCTACGATCCGGAGACGGGCGCGAGCCGGAAGGCCGCGGGGACGGCGCCGCCCAATTACCAGGATGTCTTCGGCCAGGCCCTGGTCCGCTGCGCCAAGGCGGACCCGCGGGTGGTCGGCATCACCGCCGCGATGCCGAGCGGCACCGGCCTCTCGCAGCTGGCCGTGGAGTGCCCGCGGCAGTTTTTCGACATCGGCATCGCCGAGGAGCACGCGACGCTTTTTGCCGCCGGCCTTGCGACCAAGGGCTTCCGGCCGGTGGTGGCGATCTACTCCACCTTCCTCCAGCGCGCCTACGATCCCATCATTCACGACGTCTGCCTGCAAAACCTGCCCGTCGTGTTCTGCCTGGACCGCGCCGGCCTGTCGCCAAACGACGGCCCCACCCATCACGGCCTGTTCGACCTGGCCTATGCGCGGTGCGTGCCCAACGCCGTGCTGATGCAGCCGAAGGACGAGGACGAGCTCGTGGACATGCTGCACACGAGTCTCCAGCTCAGCGGCCCGGTCTTCCTCCGCTACCCGCGCGGGGCCGCCTGCGGCGTGCCGCTCAAGGCCCAGCCCGCCACCCTGCCGGTCGGCCAGGCGGAGATGCTCCGCTACGGTTCCAACCTCATGATCTGGGCGCTGGGCCCGATGGTGCAGGACGCGCTGCGCATCGCGGAAAGGCTCGCCGCCGAGGAGGGCCTGTCCTGCGGCGTGGTCAATGCCCGGTTCGTCAAGCCGCTCGACCGCACGCTGCTGCTCAGCCACGCCGCCTGCATCCCGCTGCTGGTCACGATGGAGGACCACGTGTTGGCGGGTGGTTTCGGCAGCGCGATCCTCGAGGAACTGCAGGCGGCCGACTGCCGGGTGGCGGTGGAACGCATCGGCTGGCCCGACAAATTTGTGGAGCACGGCACCAACGTGGACGTGCTGCGCGCGGCCCACGGCCTGTCTTTCGAGGACATGTACCGCCGGGTGAAGGAGCGCTACCGCAGTCGCAGCACCGAGCCGGTGGCAATCGACGCGTGAGGCGCCGGCCGCGCGGGGGCTCAGGCTTTCAGGCGCAGGGCAAGGTGTCTCCGGAACCGTCCGTTCTTCCCCTCGGTCATCCTGAGCGCAGCAAAGGATCCAGTGAGATATCGCCGCGAGTATCGACGGCGGCCCGCTGGATTCTTCACTTCGTTCAGAATGACAATCCGCCTTGAAGACACGCTCTCGCGTCACCCGCCTCGCGGGCTCCGTCCGGCCCTTCCGCCGCG
>CAZAFS010000241.1:0-5423 GCA_964484165.1 uncultured Opitutaceae bacterium
CCCGCCGGCGGAACGAGGCGCTCGTCGGCACGGTGCAGGAGGTGCTGGTCGAGGGCCCCGACCGGAAGGGACTGCGCTACCAGGGTCGGACGCGCGGCAACCGCACAGTGCATTTTGCCGCCACCGAGCGCTTGATCGGCGCGCTGGCGCCCGTGCACATCGAGCGCGCCACGCCGGCCGTGCTCTACGGCGAGTTGGCGCTGGCCGGAGTGGAGCCTTGACCGTCCGCCGCCGGCCCCGAAATGTTGCTGGCCGCCGCGGGCTTCACCGGCTGATATTCGAATCCGCATGTCCCTTTTTCTCGCCACCCTGCTTCCCGGACTGGTCCTCAGCGCGCTCGGCCTTCTCCTGCTGGTCAATAATCCGGCGGTGAGATCCCTGGCCACCGCCCTGCCGCGCTCGTCCGCCGCCGCGCTGGTGCTGTTTGGCGGCGGGGTGCTGTGGTTTCTGGTGCGGGTGGCCGGCATGGGCGCCGCCGACCGCCTCCTGGGCGATTCGAACGTCCCCTGGGTGATCGGCTTCGCCGCCCTCGGCGTGCTGTCGTTCCGGTATGTGCCGGATTTTCTGGCGGTGCGCGGCCTGTGCATCCTGATCCTGCTCGCGGCCACCCCGCTGCTGAACGCCGCGTACATGGAGTACGAGCATCCGCAGCGGCTGTTCATGGTGACGCCGGTCTTCGTGGCCATCCTGGCCGCCCTGTATCTCGCCGCCGTGCCCTACCGGCTGCGCGATTTCCTCGCCTGGCTGTTCGCCCGGCCGGGCCGGGCGCGCGGCGTCGGCGCAGCGTTGCTCGTTTACGGAATTCTGCTCAACCTCGTGGCCTTCACCTACTGATCCCCATGACCCCCCCTCCGAAGGAAGCCAACGGGCTGCTGTTCCTGATCGCCGGCCCCACCGGCACCGGCAAGACGACGCTGTGCCGCCGGCTGATCTCCACCCACCCGACGATCGAACGCCTTGTCACCTGCACCACGCGCGCGCCGCGCGAGGGGGAGAAGCACGGCGTTGATTATCTCTTTCTCAGCGACGCCGAATTCGACGCCGCCCTGGCCAACGACGAGTTCCTCGAATGGGCGCAGGTGCACACCGCGCGCTATGGCACCAAGAAAGGCGCCGTGTTCAACCGGCTGGCCCACAACGTCGACCTGGTGGTGAACGTCGACGTCCAGGGGGCGCGCGCCTACCGCCAGGTCTTCGAAGCCCACTCCACCATGCGCGGCCGGCTCGTCACGGTCTTCATCATGCCGCCGAACATGGAGACCATCTACGACCGGCTGCTCACCCGGGGACAGGAGACGAACGAGCAGATTGAACGCCGGATGCGAACCGCGATGTATGAGATCGAGCAATGGGCGCAGAGCGATTTCTGCATCGTCACCGGCACGAAGGATGAGGACTACGCGCGGCTCGAAGGCATCTGGCGGGCCGAGAAATGCCGCGTCGCCCGGTTGCGGCAGGCGATAGCCTCCGCCGACTCCCGTCTGCCGTTCAGCCGCTGAGGGGCGCCGGTGGCCCGGACCAAACTCCGCCATGGCGCGCCCGGCGGTTGTTCCGCGCCAGCAGGACGGCCGGCCTTGGCCGCTGGCGGAAACGCCTAGAGTAGGTTGGTGGGCAGCGCCTCGTCCGTCGCCGCGGGCCGCGGGGCGCGCCGGCGGCTGGTCACCGATTGGATCTTCCCAGCCAGCCCGGCGGCGGCGCGGAAGAGGTAAACGCGCCGCTCCCTGATCACGGTGAGAAGCTCGCGCCGGACCAGATCAAAGAGGTCGTCGCGCGCCGTCTGGTGGGTGACGCCATGACTATGCTGATGCCGCGAAATCACATACCGGGCGTCCGGCTGGCGGAGGGCGCGCGCGATCAGCGCCTGCTGGCGCAGGTTGAGCTGCGCGAAGCCCCGCCACCGCCGGCCCATCTCCCGCAGCCCGTCCGTTTTGCGCCCGACGCGATCACGCAAGGCCTGCCGCGCCGCACCCAGGATCTCCGTTTCGTGTGAGAGGAAATAGGTCAGGTCGTTGTCGTCGGTTTCGGTCTCAAGAAATGACACCAGGTAGCGCGCCGGCGCCTGCACCAGGAGCGAAGAGAGTGAAACAAAATCAAAGATGGCATAGCCCTGCCGCAGCATCGCCCAATAAAAAAGGAGCCGGGCGGTGCGGCCGTTGCCGTCCCAAAACGGGCGATCGTACGCCAGCCAGAAATGCAGCACGATGGCCCGCACCACCGGATGCACAAAGCCACCCGGCGTCTGGCCGTTGGCAAAGGCGCACAGCAACCCCAGTCGCGCCGGCAGTTCGGCCGCCGGCGGCGGCTCGTATGCTGGCGCCGCGTCCGCCATGGGCACGGACGGTCGCTCCCCGTCCCGCCGCAGGCGCCCGGCCGCGTCCGTCTTCACCAAGGTGCCCGCGGTGACGCAGCGGTGCAGTTCCAGCACCCGTGCGGGAGTCAGGGGTTCTGCCCGCCAGCCGCGCACCAGTTGCAGCGCCTGGTGCAGGTTGCAGAGCATCCGTTCGTTGGCATCGCGCGGAGGCCGGCCGGTGCGCAACAACTCCCGCCCCGTCTCCAGGTCGGCGTCCGCACCCGCCAGTCGGGCCGACGCCACCGACTCCCGCACCGCCATGCTCGCGGCGAAACGGTCCGCCATGGCCGGCGCGATGAAACCTCCGGCCCGGTCCTCATCCAGCCGCTGTAGCACTTCCACCATGCCGCCGGTCAATCCAAACGAAAAAACCTTCCCCTGGACGTCTCTCAAGCCCAAGGGTCGAAGCCCGGCCCGCCGCAACAGCTTCAACGCTGCCCACCACGCTTCATGGCTGATTCCTCCAATCTGCGGCCTTTCCTGCAACTCATGCCAATGCAGATAGGCGTCGTCAGAATTCATCCTTTCAAAGGCATCAACAACCCCAGCCCATTGCTGGGGAATAATATCCAAATAGTCTGGTGGTTTTACCAAGGGTGAAGTCTGTAATCCTAAATTCTATCGTACTAGGATTTTGTCTAAACGAATAAATCCTATATTCAACTATATTTGGATATACACCATTAAATATAGAGAAAAGCCCGCCCCGAAGGAGCGGGCTTGCCGGTCCCGGATTAATTGGCGGAATCAGATATCAATCTGCGGCCTGGATGGCTCGGGCCAGTCGAGATGGAAGAACTTGCCGCGCGGTTGGTCGACGCGTTCGTAGGTGTGGGCGCCGAAATAGTCGCGTTGCGCCTGCAGCAAGTTCGCCGGCAGGCGGGCGGCGCGATAGCCGTCGTAGTAAGCGAGGGCGGAACTGAACGTGGGCGCCGGCACGCCATACTGTGCCGCCAGCGCCACCACCTTGCGCCAGTTCTCCTGCGCCTTTTTCACGGTGCCGTTGAAGTGTGGGTCGAGGAGCAGATTCGCGAGCTGGGGATTGCGCCCATAGGCCTCGGTGATTTTTTGCAGAAAGACGGCCCGAATAATGCAGCCGCCACGCCAGATCTGGGCGATAGAGCCGAAATTGAGCGTCCAGTGGTACTCCTTCTGCGCCTCCCGCATGAGCTGGAAACCCTGCGCATAGGAGCAAATCTTGGAGCAATAAAGGGCGTCATGAATGGCGCGAATCAAGGCCTGCTTCGCCCCGGCGTATTTTTTCCGGGCCGGCCCCTTCAGAATCCTGGCCGCCGCGACGCGTTCCTCCTTGAGGGCGGAGAGACAGCGGGCAAAGACCGCTTCGGTCACCGTGGGCGCCGGCACCCCCATGTCGAGGGCGTTGACGCTCGTCCACTTGCCTGTGCCCTTCTGGCCGGCGGCGTCAAGGATCACATCAACCAGGGCCTTTTTCCGGGTGCCCGGGTCCTTCTGTTGGAGAATGTCGGCCGTGATCTCGATCAGGTAAGAGTCCAGTGTCCCCTTGTTCCACTCCGCGAAAACCGCGCCGATCTCCCCGGCTTTCATCCCCAGCAGTCCGCGCATGAGATCATAGGCTTCGCAGATTATCTGCATGTCGCCGTACTCGATTCCGTTGTGGACCATTTTTACGTAGTGGCCCGCGCCGTCCGGCCCGATATACGTGGCGCAGGGCACCCCGCCGGTGATCGGTTTGCCCGGCGCGGCACCGAGGAGGGGGCGGCCGGTTGCGGCGTCGACTTTGGCCGCGATGGCATTCCAGATCGGTTCCAACTCCTTGTAGGCCGCCGGGTCGCCGCCGGGCATGAGCGAGGGGCCGAAGCGGGCGCCGGTTTCGCCGCCAGACACGCCGGAGCCGATGAACCGGAGGCCCCTGTCCCGGAGCGCCTTTTCGCGCCGGATGGTGTCGGTCCACTTGGCGTTGCCGCCGTCGATGAGGATGTCCCCCGGCGCGAGCAGGGGGACGAGGCTTTCAATCACCGCGTCGGTGGGCCCCCCGGCCTGCACCAGCATGAAGATCTTGCGCGGTTGGGCGAGAGACTGGACAAACTCCCGTAGCGTCGCCTTGCCCACGAGTCCGCCGGGAGTCGCGGGATTCTCGGCGACGAATCTCGCCATCTTCTCGGTCGTGCGGTTGTAGACCGAGATCTGAAAGCCGTGGTCCGCGATGTTCAGCGCCAGGTTCTGGCCCATCACGGCCAGGCCGATGAGTCCGATGTCTGAGTGAGATTTGGGCATACGCAAAGCACCAATTGATTCAAATGCCGGGCGAAGACCAATCCTTTTCCTTGCGCCGCCCAACCATCAAGATCCCGGGTGCGCCGCCCGCCGAACCCACCCGGCTAATATTTGGGCCGCGTTGGAAAGAAGGGGGCGATTTCGTTGATGAACGGGGTGAGAAACTTGGGTTCGTTGCGCTCATACACCCAAGTGAATCCCACCACCATCACCGTCACCGCGATGATCATGAACAGCATGAACCCGTTCATTCTGGCGGCCTCCTTGATCAGGACGATCACCACGATGATGATCAGCACGGCCAGCCCGAGATTGACCAGATTCTTTCTGGGCAGGTCATGCAGCTTTGACAGGGCGCTGACGGCAAAAAATAGCATGCCCTGTGAAGATAACGGGATCATCGCGGGATTCGAGTCGATTGTCGTCCCGGCCAGGATTTACATTTTCCTTTCAGAATCCGTCCGGTTTTCCCCGCCCGTGATCCACGCCAGTCCGCCGTCCGCGTAGTGCTCCTTCTTCCAGATCGGCACCCGCGCTTTCATTTCGTCAATGATGTATCGACAGGCGGCAAACGCGGCGTCGCGATGCTCGGCGGTCACCCCGGCCCAGACGGCCAGTTCTCCGATCTGGAGCCGACCCACGCGATGCACACAGGCTGCCGAAAGAATGGCAAACTTCTGCCGCGCCTCCGCCAGAATCCGGTCCCCCTCCTTTTCGGCCAGTTCGTGGTAGGCCTCATATTCGAGGGCCCGGACCTCCCGGCCTTCGTTGCGGCTGCGCACCCGCCCTTCGAACGACACGTAGCCGCCCGCGCGGC
>CAZAFS010000242.1:0-5419 GCA_964484165.1 uncultured Opitutaceae bacterium
CCGCGTCGTCCGCTGCGTGGCCCGGGCGGAGCCGGGCCCTCCAAAAAATTCATCGCGACTCCAAAAGCCTTCGCAGGTTGTAGGAAGCCCGCTCGCGGGCGATTCGACGCAACCATCGCGCGTAAACGCGCTTCCTACCGGCGCGCCCGCGGCCGCGCGGTCAATCGTCCTGCACTTTCGCGCCGGAAGAGAAGCGCCCCGCGGACCGCTCCGGCTTGCCGACGAGTGGCGGGGTTCGGCGACCCCGCCCTACAACAATCACGCAGGCCGCGATTGTAGGGCGGCATCGCCCGCCTACGCCGAGGCTACGGCGCGCGAACCCGAATGCCGCCGCATTTGTAGCGCAGGCTTCCAGCCTGCAAATAAGCAGCCAAGGATGGCTGCGCTACGCCCATCGGCGGGGTTCGGCGACCCCGCCCTACAACATCCACGAAGTCTGCGGTTGTAGGGCGGCATCGCCCGCCTACGCCGAGGCTACGGCGCGCGGACCCGAATGCCGCCTTCCGGGGCCGCGCCATCAATCGTCTTCCACCTTGGGTGAAGTATAGGAATGGCCCGCGGACCGCTCCGGCTTGCCGACGAGGTCGAACAGCACCGGGCATCCGGAGAGGCCGAATTCTTCAATGACGCCGGCCTCGAGGTAGCGGCGGTATGATTCCCGCAGATTCCGCTCCTGGTTGCAGAACAGCCGGATGCGGAACGGACGGTTGCCGGTCTGCACGGCGTAGTAGATGCGGAAGCGTTTGCCGCCCACCGCCGGCGGCGGCGTGCGCTCGGCCAGATAGAGAAGCGTCTGATTGAGTCGCGACGTCGGCAGCCGCGCGTCGAGCTGGCGGTGGAGCTTCACCGCGGCGTTGAGCATGCGGTCGACCTCGTAGCCCGACAGCGCGGAGACAAACACGACCGGCGCGCCCGGCGTGAAGAAGAGGCGCGCGAACAGGGCCCGTTCGAACTTTTCCCGGAACTCGCGCTCGTCCTCGTACCCGGGTACGCCCTCCGGCTTTTGGAACGCGTCATGCACAAGATCCCATTTGTTGACGACGATCACCACCGGCTTGCCCTCCTTCACGATCTCGCCGGCGATGGCCTTGTCCTGCTGCGTCACGCCGTCCATCGCGTCGAGCACCAGGAAGACGACGTTGGTCCGCTTGATCGCATCCAGCGAGCGCAGGCGCGCGAAATACTCCACCGAGGACGAGACCTTCGTCGCCGCCTTGATGCCGGCCGTGTCGATGAGCCGGAACGGGTAGGACTTCCCGTCGCGGCCCTGGAAGCTGAACGGCACCTCGATGGCGTCGCGGGTGGTGCCGGGCTCGGCATTCACAATCAGGCGGTCGCTCTGGATCAGGCGGTTGCTGAGCGAGGATTTGCCGACGTTCGGGCGGCCGACGAAGCAGACGCAGAGCGCCTCGGCGCGGGCCTTCGACTCCGGCGTCTCTGCCGGCCGGGGGCCGAGCTTGGCCAGGATGGCGTCGCGCAGGTCGGCCTCGCCCACCCCGTGTTCGGCCGAGATGAAGAACGGCTCGCCCAAGCCTAGCTGGTAGTAATCCGGATCGTCGCGGCGCGCCTCGTTGAAATCGACCTTGTTGACCACGAGCAGCACGGCCTTGCCCTGGCGGCGCAGTTTTTGCGCGATGCGCTGGTCGAGCGCCGTGACGCCGTCCTTCGCGTCGACCATGAAGAGGATGACCGGCGAGGTCTCGATGGCGAACTGCACCTGCACCTCGGTCGCCGCCACCAGCTGCCGCGACGTTTCCCCGCCCTGGAGGCCGATGCCGCCGGTGTCGAGCAGGGTGTACGCGCCCTCCTTCACCTCGGCCGCGATCACGTCGCGCGTCACGCCCGGCTGGTCGTGGACGATGGAAATGCGCTTCTGCGCCAGCCGGTTGAAGAGGCGGCTCTTGCCGACATTGGGTCGGCCGACGATGGCGACGGTGCGGGACATGGCCTCAGTAGTGAGTAGCGAGTAGCGGGTAGCGAGTAGGAAAATCGCGCGCGCCGCCGACGGCCATGCTCGCTACTCGCTACTCGATGCTCGCTACCGGCCACCGGATCACCGGCGGCACGCAGCGACGAACCGCTCGATGCGCGTACAGGCTTCGATCAGCTGCTCGTCGCCAGTGGCGAAACAGGCGCGCACGAAGCCGGCGCCATTCGCGCCGAACGCCGTGCCCGGCACCACCGCGACCTTCTCCGCCTCCAGCAGTCCCAGCGCGAAGTCCTTGTCGCTGAGTCCGGTCACCGCGACCGAGGGAAACGCGTAGAACGAGCCGCGCGGCCGGTGGCAGGCCAGGCCGATTTCGCTGAAGCGGCGCACCACAAAATCGCGCCGGCGGTGGTACTGGTCGCGCATCGACTGCATCGCGTCCGCGCCATGCTCCAGCGCCTCGATCGCGGCCTCCTGGCTGATGACGGAGGCGCACATCATCGAATACTGGTGCACCTTCATCATCGCCTCGATCAGCGCGGCCGGGCCGCAGGCGTAGCCGATGCGCCAGCCGGTCATGGCGAAGGCCTTGGAAAAACCATGCAGGAAGATCGTGCGCTCCCGCAGGCCGGGGAGGCTCGCGATGCTGACGTGCTCGCCCTCGAATGTCAGCTCCGAGTAGATCTCGTCGCTGACCACGAGCAGGTCCCGGGCGACGCAAAACTCGGCGATGGCCGCGAGCTGCTCGCGGCTGCAGGTGCCGCCCGTCGGATTGGTCGGCAGGTTCAGCATGAGCACCTTGCAGCCCGGCTGCCACGCCGCGGCCAGGGCCGCGGCCGTCAAGGCGAAGCCGTCCGCCGCGTGCGTCGCCACCGGCACGCCGACGCCGTGCGTCAGTGTGACCGAGGGATGGTAGGACACGTAGCAGGGCTGGTGAAACATCACCTTGTCGCCCGGGTTGATCAGGGCGCGCAGGGCGATGTCGAGGGCCTCGGAAACGCCGACGGTGACGAGAATCTCGCTCTCCGGCTGGTATTCCACGCCGTAGTGCCGGGCGACATAGCGGTTGATCGACCGGCGCAGCTCGATCAGGCCGAGGTTGGAGGTGTAGTGCGTCTTGCCCTTTTCCAAGGCGTAGATCGCCGCCTCGCGGATGTGCCACGGCGTGGTGAAATCCGGCTCGCCGATGCCGAGCGAGATCACGTCCTTCATCTTCGCCACGATCTCAAAGAAGTCGCGGATGCCCGACTTGGGCAGGTTGACGACGTGACGCGCGATGAAACGGTTGGGGTCCATGGGGAGGGCGGTAGGGCGCGACCGCTGGGCGCGCCGAATTCGGTCGGCCCGGCGGTCCGACCCTACCGGTCGGTGGTCAGGGCGCCACGGTCAGGCGGCCGTTTTCCTCGGCCGGCACGTCCATCAGATAGCCCTGCTCCTTGTACGAGCGGAGCAGGAAATGGGTGGAGGTGGAGAGCACACCCTCGATGGTCGAGAGCTTCTCCGACACGAACGCCGCCACCTTCTGCAGGCTCGAGCCCGTCACGAACACCAGCAGGTCGTACCCGCCGGACATGAGGTAGCAGGAATCCACCTCGTCAAAGCGGCTGATGCGGTCGGCAAACCGGTTGAATCCGCCGCCCCGCTCGGGCGTGATGCGCACCTCGATCACGGCGCGCACGGCCCCGGCCTCCTCCTTGGACAGGTTGAGCACCGGGCGCCAGCCCAGAAAGATCCGCTCCTTCTTGAGCTGCTCCAGGTGGCGGTTGACCTCGGCTTCGGACAGGTTCAGCACCTGCGCCATCTGCGCGGTGCTGAGGCGGCCGCCTTCGAGCAGGAGTTTGAGTACCGGGTTCATAAGGACCGGCGATGTTCGCAAAACCCCCCGGCAAATCCACACTTATTTTCGGCGCGAGGGGTACAGTGGGCCCTGATCAGCAGTGATGCCGTTCGTGTAGGTCGGGCTTTATGCCCGACACTGAAGCCATCGACGCCTCGCTGTCGGGGATTCCGCCTTCGCCCGAGGCTTCGGCGGGACAAGAAACCCCGACCTACAGTTGCGAATCGATGCCAGCAGAGATACCCGTGGCCGCCGGGGACACGCCTTGCGGGTCCCGGCCGCCGCGCCTACCGTCCACGCAACATCGCGGTCAACAAGGAATCCTGTCCGATGCCCCATCCCTGCGTCATCCCCTGGAACGAAGCGGCCATCCAACGGCACGATCGCGGCTTCATGCTGCCTTTCGTCAACGAACACTGCGGCGCGCACCAGCTGCGCTTGCATGTCTCGGTCATGAATCCGGGCCAGGCGCCCCACCCGCCGCACCAGCACGCCGGCGAGGAGATCATCTTCCTGCTCGAAGGCACCGGGGAAGTGACGATCCGCGAAGACCGGATCGAGGTCCAGCCCATGACCGCCATCTTCCTGCCGGACAACACCCGGCACAGCCTGCGCAACATCGGCCCCGGGCCGATGAAATACCTCGTGGTCCGCGTCCCCTGACGCCGACCGACGGCACCGCGGGCGCGCCGCTCGGCCGCGCACCGCCGGCCGCCGGTCAATAGCGGTAGTGCTCCGGCTTGTACGGGCCGTCGATCTTGAGGCCGAGGTATTCCGCCTGCTTGGGCGAGAGCCGGGTGAGTTTCACGCCGATCTTCTCGAGGTGCAGGCGCGCGACCTCCTCGTCCAGGTGCTTCGGCAGCCGGTAGACGCCCGGCTTGTAGAGGTCGCGGTTCCGCCACAGGTCGATCTGCGCGAGAATCTGGTTGGTAAAGCTGTTGGACATGACGAACGACGGATGGCCGTGGGCGCAGCCGAGGTTCACCAGGCGGCCCTCGGCGAGGACGAAGATCGCGCGGCCGTCCGGGAACACGTATTTGTCCACCTGCGGCTTGATGGTGATCTTCCTGACCCCGGGCGCCGCGTTGAGGCGCGCCATCTGGATCTCGTTGTCGAAATGGCCGATGTTGCAGACGATCGCCTGGTCCTTCATCCGCTGCATGTGCTCGAGCGTGATCACGTCGCAGTTGCCCGTGCACGTGACGTAGATGTCCGCCTGCCCCAGCGTCTCCTCGAGCGTGGTGACCTGGAAACCCTCCATCGCGGCCTGCAGCGCGTTGATGGGATCGATCTCGGTCACGACGACGCGCGCGCCGAAGCCCTTGAGCGAATGGGACGAGCCCTTGCCTACGTCGCCGTAACCGCAAACGACCGCGACCTTGCCCGCGATCATGACGTCGGTGGCGCGCTTGATGCCGTCGGCCAGCGACTCGCGGCAGCCGTAGAGATTGTCGAACTTCGACTTGGTGACCGAGTCGTTGACGTTGACAGCCGGCACAAGCAGCCGGCCGGCCTCGTGCAGCTGGTAGAGCCGGTGCACGCCGGTGGTCGTCTCCTCCGAGACGCCGCGCCAGTCCTTGACGACGGTGTGCCAGCGCAGCGGATCCTCGGCGTGGATGCGCCGGAGCAGGTCCTTGATCACCTGCTCCTCGTGC
>CAZAFS010000243.1:0-5419 GCA_964484165.1 uncultured Opitutaceae bacterium
TCTTGGCTTGGATGAAGACCCACAAGGACACCGATCTACTGCCAGAGTACGAGGAAGTCGTCCGCCATGGCGGGGTAACCGGGGAAACGCCGTTCGGGGCAGGATATCTGCGTGGTAGCGCGATTCCAAAATGAGGAAATCCACGAGGCGCAGAGTTTCTTGGTGCGCACGATCTGGGAATAAGTGGCGCTGGGCTTGTTGGGTGGCCAAAAGATCCATGTCGACGACAGCCTCGTGGAAGCCGACGCTGCGAACCTCGTTAACATGAACCGAAAGCAGAGAGTGCTCCGTGCGCTTAGTCACCGCGCCGGCCGCTTGCCAATCGATTTCGGCAGCACAGCGGTCACCGGCATTCATGTCAGTGTCGTCGCAGCTTTGCGCGATTATTTTGACCTCCCGCGTGGACCCGTTCGCGTTGTCGAACCCTATCAGATGCTGGGTGAGATTGCCGACGATCTGGTTGAGGCGATGGACGTCGATTGCGTCGGCGTGCCGGCTCGCTGCACGATGTTTGGCTTCCCCCTCGAGGGCGTATGGCGCGAGTGGCGTTGCCCGTGGGGCCAAATTGTGCTCGTACCGCCGGGTTTCCAGACGCGCACGGAAGCCGACGACGATATATATATTTATCCGGAGGGCGACACCACTGTTCCACCCAGTGGACACATGCCGGCGACGGGCTATTTCTTTGATGCCATCGTCCGCCAAGAACCGCTTGATGAGGACGCACTAAATCCGGCCGACAACCTCGAAGAATTCACACCGCTGACCGACGCTGACATCGCCTACTGGCAGGCGCGCGCAGCAGAGTTGCGCGATTGCCCGCGGGCGGTGGTCGCCTGCCTCGGGGGCACCGCTTTCGGCGATGTTGCACTCGTGCCCGCCCCATTCCTGCGCCGGCCCAAGGGGATCCGCGACATCAGCGAATGGTACATGTCGCTCGCGAGTCGGCACGATTACGTGCACAAAATCTTTTCGCGGCAATGTGAGGTCGCCTTGGCGAATCTGGCGCGTTTCCATGCGGTTGTCGGCGAAACGGTCGACGTGTTGTTTATCTGCGGTACGGACTTTGGCACGCAAACCTCCCAGTTCTGTTCCCGGAAGGTGTTCGACGAGCTCTATCTGCCGTATTACTGGCAGGTAAACGACTGGGTGCATCGGCATACGGGGTGGAAGTGCTTCAAGCACTCCTGCGGGGCCATTGACCCGCTCCTGCCGAATTTTATCCGCGCCGGATTCGACATCATTAACCCGGTCCAGTGCTCGGCCGTCGGCATGAATCCTGAGCACCTGAAGCAGACTTACGGGAACAACCTCGTTTTCTGGGGTGGCGGCATCGACACCCAGCGCACGCTGCCTTTCGGCACGCCGGCCCAGGTGCGGGCCGAGGTCTGGGATCGGTGCCGCATTTTCTGTCGCGATGGTGGCTTCGTGTTCAACACGATCCATAACATCCAGGCGCGAACGCCGATCGAAAATGTTATCGCGATGCTTGAGGCGGTACACGCGTTCAATGCCGGCGGTTGATGCGGTGAGAGAGCATCTTCCCATCCCTTGTGTTAATGAAAACCAATGCTCTTATCGCCATGCCGATATCGGAAGCTGGGTCATCCATCAAAACGCCCGCAAGCGGCGCCATTTCTGCCGCGATGTGGAATACGACTGTCGATCGGCTCGGGAACAGTGTGGCGCCAGGACAGCAACACGTCGCTCGAACGAATATTGTCCCTCCATCGGTTATCCCACCAACTCAGTCCGCTGTTTATGCGGCAGGCCCTGCCGCTGAATGCATGTGACGGGGTTGGGCCTTTCAGTCCAACAACCATGACGTCTGCAAGCTCAGTCTCCGCCGGAAAACTGCCGTCGTCCGCCGTCCGCATCAATTTCCTGTTCCTCGTTTCCACATGCCTTATAACGATGCTCGGGGGATTGTTGTTTGGCTACGACACGGGGATCATATCTGGTGCCATCGAACCGTTGACCGCGAAGTTCGCGTTGAGCAGCTTCATGAAAGGCTGGGTTTCGGGCTGCGTGCTCATCGGCTGTGCAACCGGGGTCCTGCTTGTAGGGCCGATTTCCGACCGGTTCGGGCGCAAACCGGCCATGTTTTTGGCGGCGATCATGTTTCTTTCCTCCGCCATCGGTGCGACATTCCCGCACGATATCCGGGTCTTCATCTTTTTCCGGTTTGTGGGCGGAATCGGCATCGGCGTCGCCTCAATCTCCACACCGATGTATATCGCGGAAATCGTTCCCGCGCATCTTCGTGGACGGATGATCTCGGGGAATCAGATCATGATTGCGGGCGGCATCGCGGCAACCGCCTTCATCAATTACGTCATCGCCCATTCACAGGGCAACCCGGCTTCACCCGAAGTGCAACGCTGGCTGACCGAAATCGGGTGGCGATGGATGTTTGCCACTGGGATTCTGCCTTCCGTGCTTTTTGGCCTGCTCCTATTCGCTGTGCCGGAAAGCCCGCGTTGGCTCGCCGAGATGAGACGTGATGAGGAGGCCCGCGGCGTCTTGCATAGAATCGGTGGCGGTCAATTCGCCGACACCGAGCTTGCCGGCATCAAGGCCGCGCTCAATGAAGCAAGGGGCTCCTGGACGGGATTGTGTTCCGCGAAGCTCCGGCTGCCGCTGTTTGTGGGCGTGGCATTGGCGGTCTTGCAGCAGATCACGGGCATCAACGTCTTCATGTACTTCGGCACAACCATTTTCAAGGACATGAGTGCATCGACGGGCGTCGATGCAGGTTTGCTCCAGCAAGTCGTCATCAACGGCACGTGCATGCTCTTCACGGTGGTGGCAATCGCCACCGTGGACAGATGGGGCCGGCGACCGCTTATGTTCATTGGTGCCAGTGGCATGGCCGCCAGTCTCATCGGCATTGGCGTTATGGCACAATCCATGGCTGACCCGGCCGCGGCGAGCGGTTGGATGCTCTGCCTAATCGTCCTGTATATCAGCTGCTTCGGACTTTCTGTGGGGCCGGTAACGTGGGTGATACTTTCGGAGATCTTCCCGACCGAAATCCGCGGACGTGCCCTCGGGGTGGCCGCATTCTTTCTCTGGCTAGCCGACTATGCCGTGACGCAGACTTTCCCATTGATGGATGCACAGGACTCTTGGTTCGTGCGCCAATTTCATCACGCGTTCCCGTTCTACGGCTACGCCGCGTGCTGCGTGTTACTGGTGGCGCTCGTGTGGAAATACATGCCGGAAACGAAAGGGCGTTCGCTTGAGGAGATCAACAAAGCGTGGAAACGTGGGCCCATATACCTGCCGATGAGGAATGGGTAGCGACGACCCTGAAAGGGTAAATCGATGCCGGCCGAGTCTTCACCCTTCAGGGGCGGTGCCATCCCTGACCAAAGGACCCTGCCGCATTGCATATTTCTTACCGGATCCGCTGCGGCGGCAAAACGTGGCGGGTGCAGCAGTGTATTCGCGCCTGCTTGGCGGAGTCTAACCGTGGCGTCGATTGGCCATGTTGCGTTGTCGCCGGTCTGGGTGAAGAGTCGGCGAAGACACAGCGGGGGCAATGTATGCCTCCGCTCCAGTCGGGGCTGCTCTATTTCGCTGGCCGTGTATGGGAGGGCTGAGTCCCTGCGTGGGCCGAAGACGGTGTCAATGCGTGGGATAATACCAGCCGTCATCGCGGACCGCCCATTGCGTCAGTGTCGCCTCGCCTCGGCCATTCCATGAAAACGAGTACCGTCGCTCTTGTCCTGATTCTCGTTGCCGCCCTCTGGCGGTTCGGGAGTGTTTTTGAACCGGCGTTGTCCAACATCGCGCCGATTACTGCACCCGCATTCTGCGGCGCGGTGTATTTCAGTGACTGGCGGTTGTGGCTGGTACCCTTTGCGGCGCTCATGCTGTCGGACGTCCGGCTCAACCATTATCACGCTATCGAATTTGGCTACACGTGTTCATTCGGTAGGATGCTGCTGCGCATAGCGTGCATCGCGGGCGCGCTTGGGGTCGGACGGCTCGCCGCGCGTCGGCGCAACATGTTGACGCTGCTCGCTGGCGCACTTGGCAGCGCGCTGATCTTTTGTGTGGGGACCAATACCATTACCTGGGCCGTCGACGTGCACTACGCGAAGACCCTTTCTGGCTGGTGCCAAGCCTTGACTGTGGGGCACCCGCAATTCCCGGGCACACTCTGGTTCTTCCGGAACACACTGCTTGGGGATCTGCTCTTCACCGGAGTTTTCGCCCTAGCGATGAAGCTGGCCTCCGCGCGCGAAGCCGCGGCCGGCCCCTACGCATCCCTGCATGCTTGAAGCAAACGCCGGGCTGGTGGTGGCGCCAGCCCCCAGAGCATCTGAGCCTCCATGACCCCACGTGAACGCTACTTCACCGTCCTCCACGGCGGCCGGCCCGACATTCTCCCGCGCGTGCCGATCCTTATGCAATTTGCCGCTGAGTACATCGGCTCTCATTACGATGACTTTGCGTTGGATTATCGTGTGCTGGTCGAGGCCAATATGCGATGCGCCGAGGTCTTCGGCATCGATCAACTCAGTGCGATATCCGATCCGTACCGTGAAACCGCTGGCTTTGGCGCTCCGATTGAATTCCCGCGCGACGGCGTGCCCCTCTGCCTGAAACCGCCGCTTGAGGACGATCCTGATTTGACGAAGCTGCCGCGACCAGATCCACTCCGAGCCCCGCGAATGCGCGACCGCATCGAGGCTGTGCATGCGTTCCGTGCGCGTGCTGGCGATCACTACTCAATCATGGGCTGGGTCGAGGGCCCGGCGGCTGAAGCCGCCGATCTGCGCGGTGTCTCGAATTTTCTTTTGGACCTGCTCGACACTCCAGACTATGCGCGCGCGCTGATGGCCCGCTGTGTCGAGACTGCCATTGATTTTGGATGCGTGCAGGTGGCCGCCGGCGCCGACACCATCGGAATCGGCGATGCTATTGCCAGCCAAGTGTCGGGGGTGACTCATAAATCGCTCATCCTGCCGTTGGAAAAGCAACTCGTCGCTGCGCTGCATGAGCGTGGAGTTCGGGTGCGACTCCATATTTGCGGCAATATCAATCACTTGCTCCCCGACATTGCCACGCTCGGTGTCGACATCGTGGACCTTGATCACTGGGTGGATCTGGCGCATGCGCGTCTCGTGCTCGGGCCAAGAATCGTGCTCGCCGGCAATGCCGATCCGGTCTTTTGCGTGATGCGAGATTCGCCCGAGGATATCAAAGCTTCCGTGGCCCGCTGTTTCGCTGCCGCCGGCATGCCGTTCATGGTCGCCGCTGGTTGCGAAGTTCCCGCGATGACCCCGCCCGCGAACCTTCACGCGCTCTGTATGCCGATCGTTCCGTCAGTTGGATGATCACCCGAATCACCACTGTCCGCCTCCTGAATATGCAGATCGACACAAGATCTCTTGTGGATGCGCGAATA
>CAZAFS010000244.1:0-5411 GCA_964484165.1 uncultured Opitutaceae bacterium
GGCCCGCAGCGCGGGCGACACCTCCTCGTCGGCGTCGAGCGCCAGCGCCCACGCCTGGGTCGCGTGGTCCAGCGCCCAGTTCTTCGTGTCCCGAAACCCCCGCCAGGCGGTTTCGAACACGACGGCCCCGTGCTTCTCCGCCACCAGCTCGCTGTCGTCGGTCGTCTCGTTCAGGACCACGACGATTTCCGCCACCCAGCCCTGCACGCTCCCCAGGCAGCGCGCCAGATTGTGCGCCTCGTTGCGGGCGACGACGACCACGGAGATGGGCAGGACTTCAGCCACGGATGGACAGAGAGATGGGCACAGATGCGGGTCCAAGGCAATCCGCCTCAGGCGCCCGCTCCCGGCGCGGCCAGCGCCTCGAATTCGCCCAGCGGGGGCTCGAGCGCCGACATCGCGTCGCGCCAGAAGGCGCGGTCGCGCAGGTCGCGGCCGAGCGTGCGCCGCACCACCGCCTCGCACGGCGCGCTGCCGGTAAGGCGGAGAAACTCCTCGTAGCGCGGCGGGAAGGCGGGGCCGTCGCGCCGGAATTCGCGGAACAGCGCCTGGCTGAGCAGATAGCCGAAGGTGTAGGGAAAATTGTAGAAGGAGAGGTCGGTGATGAAGAAATGAAGTTTGGACGCCCAGAACCAAGGGTCTTCGCCGCCGGCCTCGAGCGCGTCGCCATAGACCTCGCGCTGCGCCGCGACCATGAGTTCCTTGATCCGGCTGACTGGCACGGCGCCCGCCCGGCGCTCCTCATAGAAGCGGCTCTCGAACGCGAAACGCACCGGGATGTTCAGCAGGTAAGACGGTGCCTGGCCGGTCAGCTGGTCGAGCAGGAACGCCCGCCGCGCCGGCGGCAGATCCGGTTCCGCCAGCAGGCCCTGGGCCAGCACCATCTCGGCAAACGTCGAGGCGGTCTCCGCCAGGGTCATCGGGTAGTCGCAGGCGCATGGCCGCATGGCGCGCAGCAGATGGCTGTGCCAGGCGTGGCCGGTTTCGTGGGCCAGCGTCGTCGCATCGTGCATCGTGCCGCTGAAGGTCATGAACACCCGCTCCTCGCGGGTCACCAGCGAGCCGGTGCAAAACGCGCCGGGCCGTTTGTTGGGGCGCTTCTCGGATTCGATCCAGCGTTGCTGCAGGGCGGACCGGAAATAGGCCTGCAACGCGGGGTAGGTGGCGCCGAAGGCGCGATCGACGAGGGCGACGGCCTCCTCCCACTGCAGCGCGGGCGCGTCGGGCAGGCGCGGGGCCTCGAGGTCGTACCACGCGAGGGCCGGCGTGCCCTGCAGCCTGGCGCCGAGCCGCAGGATCCGGCGCGGCAGCTCGTAATTGTCGGCGATGGCGCCGAGCATGGCCTCGATCGTCTCGCGGGAGACCGCGTAGTCGTGCAACGGGGCGTCGAGGAAGTGCGGCTGGCCGCGGCGGACGTAGAGCGTGAGGCGCGTGCCGGCCAGGGCGTTGAGCGCAGCGGCCGCCGTGTCTTCCGCGGCCGCCCACACGCGGTTGCCGCCCACGAAGGCGGCGCGCCGGACCGCCCGGTCGGAATGTGTCATCAGTGCGCGGCATTGCGCCATCGGCACCGTCTCGGTCCGGCCGTCCGGCCACGCCATGGTGAAACTCATCTTGCCGCTGACGGTGTCATAGAGGCGCCCCCAGGCACCGAGACCATCGACCCCCAGGTCCGCAGCCAACGCCTCCTCGGCGGGTGACATCTGGTGCGTCGCCTCGTGGCGCAGGCGGGCCAGGGTGTGCGCGGCGCCGGCCAGCGCGGGTTCGGCGGTGAGGGCGGTCCACGCCGGGCCGGCGGCGTCGCGCAGGCCGCGCAGCAGCTGGGTCTTCAGCTTGGCGTACGCCGCGGCGAGCGTGGCCAGCGCGGTCCGCTCCTTCAGGCAGACCTCGTCGGCCGAGTCGGCCGCCCCCAGGCAGTCGAGGTAGGAGGCCAGATGACCCAGGCGGGCGCCAAGATCTTCCCACGCGACGAACGCGGCCGTCCAGTCGCGGACGTTGGTCGCATCCAGCGGCGCCAGCCGGGCGGTGGCCGCCAGCCGCGCGGCGAGCTCGTCGCGCAGCTGCTGCGCGAATTGTCGGTACGCCTCGCTGTCGAGGGAGGCGAAATAGCTGGTGAGGATCCAGGTGACCGGCGGGGTGGACATGGGCGGGGCGGACGCAGGCGTCAGAGGCGGCCGAAAATGGATCGGGAAATCTGGTAGAGATAGCCGCAGGAGCGCCACGCGCGGACCAGCGCCTGCTTGGCCGCGCCGGTGCGAAAGATCAGCACGTTCAACAGCGCCAGCCCGGCCAGTCCCGCCGCCTTCGCCAGGTTGCCGGCCAGCCGGGAGGCGAGGTAGCCCGCCACCGGCCGGTGGCCGGTGCGCAACTCGGCCACGCGGCCTACGACCCGCGAGCGCGCCGAGTCGAAGGCGTGGCGCGCGGCGTAGCGGAACGTCGTGCGCGCCGCCGGCATCTGGTGCCGCACGCGGGCCGCGGGGGCGAACCAGACCTCGAGGCCCGCCGCGCGCACCCGCCGGAGCATCTCGGTGTCGCCGCCGGAAAAGTAATTCCGACCGGAGCGGTCCAGCGCGAGCGCAAAGGTGCTGACGCGATCGAACACGCGTCGGGGGAACGCCAGGTTGGCGCCCATGGGCGATTGGTCGGGCGGCAGTGGCCCGGCATCGGAGCGGAACGCCAGCGGCGCATGCCACTCGGCGACCCAGGGCGGCAGACCTTCGGGGAACACCGGCACGACCTCGCCGCCGACGGCGCCGATCTTGTGCGCCCAGTCCGCGAGCAACGGCGCAGTGAGCTGCCGCAACCAGTCGGATTCCACCAGGATGTCGTCGTCGGCAAACACGATGATCTCGCCGCGCGCCTCGGCGAGGGCGCGGTTGCGGGCGTGGTCAAGACCCTGCTTGGTCTCGAGCACGTGGCGGGGCGCGGGCGTGGCGCCGGCAAACGCCGCGATGACCTCGCGCGTGTGGTCGCGCGAGTTGTTGTCGATCACGAGCACCTCGTAGCGGGCGGCCGGAAAGTCCTGCCGGGTGATACCGGCGAGCGCCTGCCGCAGCAATTCGGCCCGGTTGTAGGTCGGAACGGCAACGGTGATGCGGATTTCGGAGGACACGTTGGTCAAATCGCCCTTTTTCGTAGGAGAGTGCGCCGGATTGGTCAAACGCGCTCGTGCGGGACGGCCGGGGTGTTGATTCGCCGCGGCGGGCGGAAAAAATCGCCCGGCCTCTTGTCACATTGCGCCGCCGGCGCATCTTGGGAGGAAGTCATGCGTCCCGCGCTTCCCCGCCACCCCCGATGGGCCGCCACTTTTTTGACCCTCCTGCTGCCGCTCCTGGCGGCGGCCGGCCGCGCGGCGGACGGCCCGGCGCTGTTTGCCGACAATTGCGCCTCCTGTCACGGTCCGGATGGGCGGGCGCGGACGCCGGCCGGCAAGAAGGTGCGCGCGAAGGACCTCACCCTGAGCAAACTGACGGACGCCGAGATCGAAAGGCAGATCAGGGAGGGCAAGAAGGACAGTCGCGGACTGGCCACCATGCCGGCGTTCAAGGACCAGCTGTCCGACGACGACATCAAGGCGCTCATTCCGGTGGTGAAGACCTTCCGGAAGTGAGCCGGCCGCCGAACGGGCGGTCAGGCCGGCCCGGGGCGCCCATCGAGCGCGGACCTGATCTCATCGGCCACGCGCGATTCCTTTTCCGCCGCCAGGGCTTCCTGCAAAAAGCCGCGGGCCGCGGCGCCGCCGATCCGCCCGAGAGCCCAGGCCGAATAGGCCCGGATTTGCGTCGACTCGTGCCGCAACGTCCGCCCGAGGACCGGCACCGCCACCGGGTCGCCGAGGTTGCCCAGCGCGATGATCGCATTGCCGCGCATGGCGTCGGCCCCCGCCTGTTGCGCGAACAACGGGACCGTCCGGCGGAGTTCATCTTCGCCCGCCGTCAGGAGCGGGATCAGCTCCGGGCTGTCATCCAACTCGTCGATCGGCACGGGATAGGTCCGCCGCGGCGCGACGCGTTTGTTCTTGGGACAGGCCAGCAGGCACTCGCCGCAGCCGAACAGCCGGTTCTCCTGCTTGGCGCGTAGTTCCGCCGGGGCCGGTCTGCCCCACAGCCATTCCGTGATGCAGCGCGGCCGGTCGACGAGGAACGGCGCGGTGATCGCGCCCGTGGGACAGGCCCGAAGGCAGAGGTCGCAGCGCACCGGGCACGCCGGCGTCCGGTCCGGCGGCGGCGCCGCCGCGGCCAGCGGGGCGTCCGTGACAAAGCAGGCGAACATGACCCAGGAACCGAGCTCGGGCGTGATCACCACGCCGTGTTTGCCGTAGCGCCCGAGGCCCGCCCGCACCGCCGCCGGCTTCACCGGAATCCGGGGCGCGTCGGCCACGCGATGGCCCCTGGCGCGCAGAAAACTTCCGACGGTCTGCTGGCAGTGCCGCCACATCTGTGCGAAGGCCCGGCTGCCGTACGGCGTGAACCGTCCGCGGGGGGTGCCGGGCTCGGACGGGCGCAGCCGCGGCACGTAGGCGACGCAGAATCCGGCCACCACGACGGCGCGCGCCTCCGCCATCACCTCCCGCGGTTGCGTGTGCTCGTAGACGCCGCGGCGCACTTCGAGCGGCTCGGCCGAGGTGACGCCGACCAGATCGATGCCGGCCGCCAGCACGGTTTCCTTGAGTTCCTCGGTCAGGGTCGGGTTGTTTCTCATCGCGAGTTGAAGGATCGCACCACTACCAGGGAAACCGCGCCGGCGGCGATATTGGTCTCGGCACCCTATTCGGTCCGGAGCGCGTCAATCGGGTTCACCCGCGTGGCCCGCCTGGCCGGCAGGTAGCAGGCGAGGGCCGCGGTCGCGAGAAGCAGGAGCGTGCCGCTGACGATCGCGAGCGGATCCAGCGCGCCGACACCATAGAGGAATTTCGACAGGATGACGCCCAGGGCGGCGGCCAGGACGAGACCGAGGGCGGTGCCGATGACGGCCAGCCGCATCCCGTCGCGCACGACCAGGCGGGTGACGTCGTGTGCGTTCGCGCCCAGCGCCATCCGGATGCCGATTTCATGGGTGCGCCGGTTCACGCCGTACGCCACGACGGCATAGAGGCCCAGCACCGCGAGCAACAGGCCGATCGCACCCTGGAAAGCGGCGAGCGTCGCCCCGAGGCGCATGGGCAATCGGGCGAAAAAGCTGTTGTCCAGGAGGTGATCCATCGTGCGCGCGCTGTACACCGGCAAATGGGGATCGAGCGATTGCACGGCGGCGCGCAGGTCGGCGGCCAGGTTCCCCGGGTCCATCCGGCTGCGGACCATCAACGTGAGCGGGGCCGAGTAGTCTTGCAGCAACGGCAGGTAGAAGTAGGACCGCGGGTTCTCGGAGAGCATCTGGTACTTGGCGGTCTCGACGACGCCGACGACCTCGGTCCA
>CAZAFS010000245.1:0-5387 GCA_964484165.1 uncultured Opitutaceae bacterium
TCTTGCCGATGTCGTGAAACAGCGCGCAGACGCGGCACAGCAGCGGATTGGCGCCAGTGGCGTTGGCGGCGTTCTCGGCCAGGTTGGCGACGACCAGGCTGTGGTGATAGGTGCCGGGCGCCTCCATCTGCATGCGATGCAGCAGCGGATGGTTATAATCGGTCAGCTCCAACAGCGTGATGTCGGTGGTGCGCTTGAAAAGCGATTCGAACACCGGGAGCAGGCCGGCGACCGCCACGCCGGTGAGCAGGCCTGTGGCGAGACCGGCCATCATCTCCCGGACCACCACGGCAATGGGAAGCTGGTCCGCAATCCCGATGAGGAGCGCAAAACAGGCCACGCTAAACCCGCCGAGGCCGGCGGCGCGCACCACCCGGCTGCGCTGGCGGATGGCGCGGCACGAGAAGATGCCGATCATCGACGCGAGGAAGGTGATGACGAGGAGATCCAGCCGGTTGCCGTAAATGACGCTGGTGAAGATGGAGATCAGCAGTGCCATGAAGATCGCCGAACCGGCGTCGATGAGGATGGCGACCACCAGCGGCGCGAGCGCCGTGGGCGCCACGTACGGCAGCAGCGAGGCCGCCGCGGTGTTCTCCATGAAGAACGGGAGCTCGCCGATCCAGTAGGTGGCGCGGACCAGCGCGAGATTGAGGATCACCACCAAGGCGAGGAGCGCGAGGCGGGCATTGTTCTGCATGGTCTCGGGATCCTCCAAGCGGATGTAGAACACCGAGGCCATGACCATGGCGAGCACCAGGAGGATGCGGCCGAACAACTGGAGGCCCTCGTTGAGGGCGACGTCGCCGTTGTGCAGGAGAAAGTCGCGGTGCGCCACCAACATCTCATATTGTTCGGGGGTGACGCGCGTGCCGGGCTCGATGATCGTCTGGCCGCGCTCCACTTGGACGGTGACCGGCTTGAGGTCGGCAATGGCCTGCTGCTGCAGCTGCTCGGTGGCGGCCTGGTCGAAGATCAGATTTGGCGTCACCCCGTTGCTGAAGATGCGAAACAGGGCCAGCTTGGCTTCGGGGCTGCCGACGTCGCTCAGATTGATGCGCAGAAAGGACAGCGCGTTCTCCATGGATTGCGTATGGGGCTGGCCGATTTCCCCGGAGGGGCGCCGGACGCGGAACAAGGCGGCGCTGCCCGGCGATTGCGGCGCGAGATTGCTGATGCTGCTGTCATACACGCCGTCGCGATAGATGTCGCGCAACGCGGCCAGGGCGTTCTCGGCGATCGCGAACCGGGCCTTGGCGTCGCCGAGGGCGAGGAACGTGGCGACATCGTCGACGGACACCTGGTACGGGCCCTGGGCATTGAACGAATCGACGATGGTTTCGAGCAGGGCGGCGCGGCGGGCGGCCGGGGAGAAGGCCCCCTGCAACGCGGAGGAGGCCCCGGCGGCCGCCGGATGATCCTGATCGAGTTTTTCGAGCGCGGCGAGCAGCTCGCGAATATTGGTCTCAAACTGCTGCAGCGGCCCCGATTCAAGCCGGAAGACCGGCGGTACGCGGTTGCGCAGCTGCGCGCCGCTGAGCTCGGTCTTGAGCTTGCTCTCGTAGCTGAACGGCGCCCCCGCGATGATGCGCACCATGGCGAGCTGGTTGGGCAGGACGGGCAGGCTCGCCGAGGATACGCCGACGAAGCTGATGAGCACAATCGCCGCGACCGTGACGACGAAGATCAGGAAACCCACCGACTGGCTCGCCCGCAGGTGGGTGGCCACGGCGGAGGTGCTCACGGTCTTGCGCCGGCGCCGGGAGGCGCCGGGACCGCCGCGCAGGAGCCGGAATCGGGGAAACAGCGGCATGCTGCGGCCGGCCGGTCAGGCCGGCTCCTCCTTGTCCCCTTCGCGGCCCGAGGTGATGGGGTGCCGGAAGCGCTCGTAGGCTTCGATGATGCGCTGCACGAGGACCGGGCGCACCACGTCGGCGCCGGTGAAATAGTGGAAGTCGATGCCGGGAATGTCGTGCAGGATGTGCTTCACCTGCAGGAGGCCCGACTGCTTCGGTCGCGGCAGATCGATCTGCGTGATGTCGCCGGTGACGACCATCCGCGATTCCTCGCCCAGGCGGGTCAGGAACATCATCATCTGCTCCGGCGTCGTGTTCTGCGCCTCGTCGAGGATGACGAAGGCGTGGGACAGCGTGCGGCCGCGCATGTAGGCGAGGGGGGCGATCTCGATGACGCCCTTTTCGATGAGCCGGGCGACGTCCTCGGCATCCAGCATGTCGTGCATGGCGTCGTACAGCGGCCGGAGGTAGGGGAGGATTTTTTCCCGCAGGTCGCCGGGCAGGAAGCCGAGCGCCTCGCCGGCCTCGACCGCGGGGCGGGTGAGGACCACGCGCTGCACCTGGTTCTTGAGCACGGCGGAGATGGCGGCGGCCACCGCCAGGTAGGTCTTGCCCGTGCCGGCCGGGCCGATGCCGAAGACGATGGGATTCTTCTGCATCGCCTGGAGGTAGAGCTTCTGGCCGATCGTCCGCGGCACGATGCTCCGGCGGTTGGTCGCGATCACCAGCGGCTCGGCGAAGAGCGCGCGCATTTGCGCGCCGTCGCCGCGGACGAAGCCGTCGAGCAGCTGGGTGAAGTCGGAATTGCGCAGCGCGAGCCCCTGCTGGCGCCCGTCGTTGAGAAAGTTGAAGAAACCCTCGGCGCGCACGATGTCGGGGTCGGCGCCGTCGATCTTCAGCCAGTCTTCGCGGGTGGCGAGTTTCACGTTGAAGGCCTTTTCGACCGCCAGAAGGTTGTCCTCGCGACCGCAGTAAAGCTGATGCAGGTGGCGGGGATTCTGGTAATAGAGGGTCTTCGAGGACACGTGGGAATGACGGGAGCCGGAGGAGGATGCCGGGTGCGCTGGGTTTACCGCGCCTTCCGGGACTTGGCGGCGGGGGCGCCGGGCCGGTTCCGGCCGCGCCGGCGCGCGGCCAGCACGCGGGGCAGGACCACGCGGAGCCGTTCGTAGGTGGCGGCGAGGGCCTGGGGCAGCACGCGGGTCTGGCCGATCACCGGCATGAAATTGGTGTCGCCGGCCCAGCGCGGCACGATGTGGGCGTGCAGGTGCGCAATGCTGCTGCCGGCGGCGGCGCCGAAGTTGAAGCCGATGTTGAACCCGTCCGGATGGCTGGCCGCCCGCAGGATCTCTTGGCCGAGGGTGATCGTTTCCATGAGGTCGGCGCGCTCCGCCGGCGTCAGGTCCACCAAGTCGGTGGCCGCCCGGAAGGGGACGGCGAGCAGGTGGCCGGGGTTGTAGGGATACGTGTTGAGGACGAGATAGGACAGGCGGCTGCGGTGCACAATGAACGCCGCCCGGTCGTCACCGAGCGCCGGCAATTCGGTGAAAAGCCGGCCGTGCTGGGCCGACCGCGGAGCTTCAATATAACTCATCCGCCAGTAGGAATGAAGCTGTTGCATTGGAGCAACGGGGCACACTAGGGTGCGGGCGGGCGATGTCAAAACGCGATTGGCGCCCGGGGGGCCGGGGCCCTGGATCCCGCGGGCGCCGGCCCGCGCAAGTGCCAGCCGGGTGCGGGACTTGACATCATTCGGCCGCACCAACACCCTTGACCCTTCTCAAGTTCACTTTGTATGAAGTGGGCCTTTGGCCCGCTTTTTTTTTCCACAAATCCATTCCTATGAGCAGCGAAATCCTTTCCGTCCTCGAATACATGGAGAAGGAGAAGGGGATCGGTCGCAACGACATGATCGCCGCGATCGTCAACGCCATCAAAACGGCGGCCCAGAAAGGGGTCAACTCGGGGCAGGAGCTCAAGGTTGAGATCAACCCGAAGAACGGCCAGCTCCACGCCTGGACCCTGCTCAAGGTGGTCGATTCCATCAGCAATCCGAAGGTGGAGATCCACCTGGAGAAGGCCCAGCTGCTCAAGCCCGGCGTCCAGCTCGGCGAGGTCCTGGAAAAGGAGATTGATCCGGCCTACCTCGGCCGCATCGCGGCCCAGACCGCCCGCCAGGCGATCATGCAGAAGCTCCGCCAGTTCGAGAAGGAGCGCATCTACGACGATTTCAAGGACCGGGTGGGCGACATCGTCACCGGGATCGTGCGGCGCCGCGAGCGCAGCGACCTGTTTGTCGACCTGGGCAAAGCCGAGGCCATGATGCCCGGCAAGGAGCAGGTGCCCGGCGAGGACTACGCGCCCGGCGAGCGCATCCGCTGCCTGCTGTTGGAAATCGAGAACACGAGCCGCGGGCCCGAGCTCATCCTCAGCCGCGCCACTCCGAAATTCGTCCGCCGCCTGTTCGAGCTCGAAGTCACGGAGATCGCCGATGGGACGGTCAAGATCGAAGCCTTCGCCCGCGAGCCCGGTTACCGCACGAAGATCGCCGTCTCCACCACCGACCCCAAGGTCGACCCGGTCGGGGCGTGCGTCGGCGCCCGCGGCGCCCGGGTGAAATCCATCGTGCGCGAACTGGGCGGGGAGAAAATCGACATCGTCCGCTACTTCGCCGATCCGCGCGAGATGGTCGCCGAGGCGCTCAAGCCGGCGATCCTGCGCAACATCATCATCGATGAGAAAAACCGCCGCGTCGGCATCGTGGTGTCCGAGGAGGACCTCGCCGTCGCCATCGGCAAGAAGGGCCAGAACGCCCGCCTGACCTCGCGCCTCATCGGCTGGAAACTCGATATCATGAAGCAGCAGACCGTCGCCACCACGCTGGAGGAGAAGAAGGGCATGGCGGCATCGGGCCTGACGAAGATCCCCGGCATCGACGAGTCCGTCGCCCAGCGGCTGGTCGCGGCCGGCTTTGCCTCCGTTGAGCTGTTCGCCGGCGTCGAGGGCGGGGACCTGACCGGCGCGGGCTTCACCCCCGAGGAAGCCGCCGACATTCTCAAGAAGGTGGCCGCCTTCACCGACGCCGCGAACAAACCCGCCTGATCCGCCATCGCCCCCCGAATGAGCATCCGCCTCCACGAACTCGCCAAGAAGCTCGGCATGGACAACAAGGACCTGCTGGTCCTGTTGAAAGCGCGCGCCTATCCGGTCAAGACGGTCTCGAGCACGATCGACAAGATCACGGCGGAGGCGCTGGAACAGGAGCTGGTGCACAAGAAGGCGGCCGAGGCGCCGGCGCCCGACACCGGCCCCAAGGCCGGGGACGCGCCCACGGCCGCACCCACCACCCCGACTTTCACCACCCATCTGCCGGCGGGTGTTTTTGTGCGGTCCGCGCAAGACATCGCCCGCGAGAAGGAGGAGCTGGCCCGGGCCAGCCGTCCGCAGGTCGTGTTTCCGGCGCCGCGGCCCGCGCCGCCCCAGGCGATGCGCGCGGCCCCCCTGCCGTCCCGTCCGCCGGTGGCCGCGCCGCCGCTGAGCCGATCCGCGCCCGCCTTTTCGCCGCCGCCGGCGCGAACCATGCCCGTCGCG
>CAZAFS010000246.1:0-5378 GCA_964484165.1 uncultured Opitutaceae bacterium
CGCGCCGCCGAGGTTGAGCGCGCGGAGGCTGGAGGCCGCGATCTCGCGGAAGGAGCTCTGCTGTTCGCACACATCGCGATAGTCGAGCCACGACGACAGGAGATAGGTGCCGCTGCGGTCGCGCGGATCGATCACCATCAACCGGGTGCCGTGCTCGACGCCGGGCAGCGGGTCGAGGAAGGACGCCTGGATGGAACTAAAGACGACGGTGTTGGCGCCGATGCCGAGGGCGAGCGAAAGGACGACCACGGCGGTGAAGCCGGGTGATTTCGCGAGCAGGCGGAGGGCGAAGCGGAGGTCGGAGAGCATGGGAAGGCGAAATGGAAGGTTGAACAACGAGGCTATTCGGCCCGCAGCGCCTCGACCGGATTGATGCGCGTGGCGCGGCGGGCGGGCGCGAGGCAGGCGAGCAGCGTCACGAGTGTCAGCAGCAGAATCGCCGGGGCCCAGACCAGCGGGTCGGCGCGGCTCACCTGGTAGAGGAAATTCTGCACGAGCGCCCCGCCGACGATCACCAGCACGAGCGCGAGTGACAACCCCAGCCCCAGTCCGATGCCCAGCTGCACCGCACCCTGGCGCAGGATCATCCGCAGGACCCGGCGCGTGTCCGCGCCGAGGGCCATGCGAATGCCGTATTCGTTCGTGCGCTGGCTGACGGCGAACGACATCATGCCGTAGAGCCCGACCGCGGCGAGGAGCATCGCCGCGCCGCCGAAAATCGTGAACAGCGACGCGAGCAGCCGGTTTTGCGCAAGGGTCTCGTCGATCAGGTGCGCCGCGGGGCCGATCAGGTAGATGGGCAGGTTGCGGTCGACGCCCGCCATGACCTGGCGCAACGGATCCGCCCACGTGGCCGGTGCGCCGCCCCGGCCGCGAACGACAATCGTGATCCAGCGCTGCGGCGACTGGGTCAGCGAGAGGAAAATGCCCGCCCCATCCGACCGGCCGTCGTAGGGCCCCTGCATCCGGGTGTCGGGGGCCACACCGACAATCGTGAGCCACGGCCGGGCATTATTGTCGCCCTGTCCCAGCCGGATGCGGCGGCCCAGCGGACTTTCGTTGCCAAAATGCCGGCGGGCAAAGGCGGCGTTGACGATCGCGACCGGCGGGCGGTCGAGGGTATCGGCCGGCGTGAAATCGCGGCCGTCGAGCATCCCCCTGCCCAAGGCCGCGAAATAACCGTCGGAGACGCCCTCGACCGCGGCATTGGGCTGCGACCGTCCCTCTAGCGGCGGGGCGCCCTCGACCTCGTAGGGCCCGTTCTGGGAGATGGCCAGGCGGAACCGCGTGGTCAGCGCGACCGCGGAGAAATGGGGATCGGCGCGCAGGGTTTGAAGGGTCTTGTCGTAGAACTGGCCCAGCGCCTGCGGCGTGGGATGATCCGCCTGGAAGAGCGTCATGCGCGCGATGAGCACGGTCGACGTATCGTAGCCCCAGTTGATCCGCTGCTGGTTGACGATCGAGCGGATCATGAACGTCGAGACGATCAGCAACGCCGTGGTGAGCGCGATCTGCAGGATGACCAGCCCGCGGATGATGAGGTTGACCCGGCGGCTCGTGCCGCCGCGGCCACCCTCCCGCATCAGCTCCAGCGGGCTCGAGCGCGACGCCAGCCAGGCCGGGACGAGGCCGGACAGGAGCGCGGCGCCGACGGTCACCCCGATCGTCACCGCGAGCACGCCCCCATCGAGGTCGAACGTGACCCACGACGGTGGCGGAGTGGCGAGTGCGCGCGCCTGCCGGAATAGAGCGTCGGTCGCCCACAGGGCAAACAGCGTGCCGCCAATGGCGCCGGCGGCGGCGAGGGCCAGGCTTTCGACCAGCATCTGCCGCAGCAACCGCCAGCGCGAGGCCCCGAGCGCGCTGCAGACAGCCAGGTCGCGCGCCCGCCGCGCCGTGCGGGCGAACTGCATGTTCATCACATTGACACACGCGATCAAGAGCACGGCGGCGACCGCGCCGAGCATCAGATAGAGCATCTGGCGCATCTGATTGCCGAGATAACTTTCGGCAAACGGCGCCACCTGCGCCGCCGTGAGGTTGCCGTTGGTGCGGGGAAAGTCGGCGGCAAAGCGCCTCGCCGAAGCGGTGAACTCGGCGGCCGCCTGGTCGATCGACACGCCGGGCTTGAGCCGGCCGAGCAGCGCGCCACCGAACCCCTGCGGGTCGTCGCGCGTCCGCGGCGCGAATTCCGCGAACATCGGCGTCCAAAGCTGTTCGCTCAGGGGGAAGCTGAAGCCGGGCGGCATGACCCCGATCACCGTGCCCGGCCGGCCGTTGACATAGACCGATTGGCCGATGATGGCGGCCATCCCGCCGAAGTCGCTCTGCCAGACTTGGTGGCTGATGATGATGGTCTTCGCGGCGCCGGGCTGGTCGTCGGCCGCGGTGAAGTCGCGGCCGAGCAGCGGCGCCACGCCGAGCGTGCGGAGGAAATTGTGCGTGACATAGACGCCGCCGTAGCGGCGCGGCGTATCCTGATAGGTGACGTTGATGCTCAGCCGCGCGCCGTAGCTGGCGAGTTCCTGGAACGATTGCTGCGTGGCGCACCAGTCCAGATAGTCGGCGGTCGCCGCGCCGCCGATGGCGCGGTTCCGCGTGGTGTCGACGAGGCTGACGGACATCAGGCGCTCGGCGTGCGGAAAGGCCGGCGGGCGCAGCATCATCCCGTTGATGACGCTGAACTGGGTCGCCACGCCGCCGATGCCGAGCGCCAGCACGAGCACGGCGAGCAGGGAGAAGGAGCGCTCCTTGCACAGGACGCGCCAGGCGATGCGCAGGTCGGAGAGCATGGGGAAAGTGAAAGTGAGGGTGAAAGTGAGTGGGCGTTTGAGGGTGCGGGACCGGCCCGTGGTCCGCGGAATTCGCTCGGTCCCTTATTCCCTCATTCCCCTATTCTCCCATTCCCTTGTGGTTACTCGGAGCGCAGCGCCTCGACGGGGCTGATGCGCGTCGCCCGGTGAGCGGGGAACCAGCAGGCGAGCAGCATCGTGCCCGCGAGCGCGGCGACGTTGACGGCGAGCAGCCAGAGGCCGGGGAGCGCCATGGCGGGCATCGCGCCGCGGAGGATCATGGTCAGTGCGTAATAGCCCGGGATGCCAACGGCGATGCCGATGACCATCAGGCGGACGCCCTCGCCCAGGATCAGGCGCAGAATGTCCCCGCGGCTGGCCCCGAGCGCGATCCGCACCCCGATGTCGCGGGTGCGCTGGGCCGTGAGTTGCGAGATCACGCCGAACAGGCCCACGGCCGCGATCAGCAGCCCCATACCGGCGGAGATCGCGAGGTTGGCGATCACGAGGTTGAGGTTGGTCATGTTGCGTTCCCACGACGTGCGCAATGATCCCGCCCCGGCGACCGGCAGGTCGGCGTCGACGGCGGCCACCGCCTCGCGCACGCTCTTGGTCACCGCGTCGGGCGTGACCGACGTGCGCAGGACGAGCGTGCCGTAACGGGTCAGCGATTGCGCGAGCGGGCGGTAGAGCTGCAGCGGCGTGTCGAGCGCGGTGAAGCGGCCCAGCATTCCGACGTCACCCACGACGCCGACGACCTCCAGCCACTGCTGGTCGTCGCCCAGGCGCACGCGGCGGCCGAGCGCGCTCTGCCCCGGCCAGAATTTCCGGACGAACGCCTCGTTGACGACGGCGACCTTGGGGTCCTTTTCCGTGATGTCGGCGGAAAAGATCGCGCCCTGCTGCAGGGGGATCTGGAGGGCGGCAAAGTAGCCGGACGTGACCGTCCCGACCTGGACGAGGGGCCGGCGCGCGGATTCCTCGACCGGCTGGCCCTCGACGGTCAGCGGCAGGCTGGGGCCGAGGGAGAACATCGGGAGGTTGTTGCAGATGGCGGCGTGCTGGACGCCGGGGATGGCGGCCAGCTTCGGCTGCAGCGTCCGGTAAAACTGGCGGCTGCGCCCGTCGTCCCCGTAGGGGTTGTAAGGCAGCGCGAGGTAGCCGGTGAAAAGGCCGTCCATGTTCCAGCCGACCTGGCGGTGGACGAAGCTGCGGGCGCCGACGCCGAAGGCGGCGGCCACGCCCACGAGGGCGAGGGCCAGCGCCAGTTCGCCGACGATCAGGGTACGCTTGAGCCGCTGGTGAGAGGGGCCGGAGGTGGCTGATCGCGAGCCCTCCTTCAGGGCGTCCGCGGCCGGCGCGCGTGAGGCGAGCCAGGCGGGCGCCAGTCCGAAGGCGACGCCGCTGAGCACCGAGCTGAAGGCCGCAAAGGCGAAGACGCGCCCGTCCAGCGGGATCTCGTACCCCGGCTCGTTGCCGATCAGCAGCATGCTGCCGATGATGTCGTTCGACCACGAGGCGACGAACAAGCTGCACCCGCCGCCGATCAGCGCCAGCACGACGCTCTCGACCAACAGCGGGAACATCAACTGCCGCCGGCCGCCGCCAAGGGCGGCGCGGATGGCGAATTCGCGGCTGCGGCCGAAAGCGCGCGCCACCTGCAGGCTGGCGAGATTGGCGCAGGCGATGAGCAGCATCGCCAGGGCGATGCCGGTCATCAGCCAGAGCAGGCTGCGGTTGACGCCGTTCATGTTCGACTGGGCGAGGCCGACGACGCTGAGCCCGCGGCCGTTGTTTTCCTTGGGGTGGGCCTGCTCGAGGCGGGCCGCGAGCGTGGACAGTTCGGCTTGGGCCTGGCGCAGGCTCACGCCGGGCTTGAGGCGGGCGACCACCTGCATCCAGGCATCGGTCCAGTTGGTGCGGAAACCCGGCACCATGGTGCGCGGCAGGACGAATTCCACCGGGCCCCACACGATCGGCGCCTCAAACGTCGCCGGCAGCACGCCGATGATCGTGACCGGCTGGGTGTTGATCCGAACGGTGCGGCCGATGACGTTGGCATCGCCGGCATAGCGCCGCACCCAGGCGCGGTAGCTGAGGACGAGCACCGCCGGCTTGTCCGGCTGGTCCTCGCCCGCCACGAAGCCGCGGCCGAGCGCCGGCTGGACGCCGAGCAGGTTGAAGAAGTCGGCGGTGGCGGCCATGCCGAACACCTGCTCGGCGGGCTGGCCGGGTTCGCCGAGGGAGTAGTTGTCGCCGTTGTAGAGGGCGACCGCGGAGAACGAGGTGGCGGTTTCGCGCAGGTCGATGGCGTTGCCCGGAGCATGCCCCCCGGTCTGCGTCTGGCGCGACGTGCCGAAGATGCGCACCAGCCGGTCGGCCTCCGGGTAGGGCACGTTGCGAAGCAGGAACGCGTTGGCCATGCTGAAGGACGACGTGCTCAGGCCGATGCCCAGCGCGAGCATGAGCACGGCCACGGCGGTGAAGCCGGGCGACTTGGCGAGCTGGCGGAACGCGAAGCGGAGGTCGTTCATGGGAGATGGATGGTGGGTCGGGATGATGGCGGATGAGGATGGGCGTGCGCGC
>CAZAFS010000247.1:0-5373 GCA_964484165.1 uncultured Opitutaceae bacterium
CCTGGGCTTCGATGACGGCGGCCTGGGCCAGACCGCGCGCCTTGTTCGCCTCGGCTTCGGCGACGCCCGTGGCCTTGGCCACGTCGGCGTTGGCGAAACCGGTCGCCTTCGCGGCCGAGGCGGCGCCGGCCGCCTCGGTCTCGAGCTGGAATTTCCGGGCGTTGGCCAGCGTCTCGACCTTGTAGCGTTCGGCGTCGGCGGGCTTTTGCACCGTGGCTTCGAGTTCGCGCTGTCGCCGCTTGATCTCCTGCTCCTGCAACTCGATCTGCTTTTGCTTCTCGATGATGTTGACCTGCACTTCCTCCGCCTTCACGAGCTGGCCGGTCTTGAACTTCTGCAGGTCGTAGGCGAGGTCGGCTTCGGCCTTCTTCTGGTTCACCGCCGCCTGGTATTGGGCGACGTTGGACTGGTAGTCGCGCTGCGCTTCCGCGATCTTGGTGTCGGCCACGAATTTCGCCTCCTGCCCGGCCTGCGTGGCCTGGGAGGACTTGACCATGGCGTCGCGGTCGGCCTCGGCCTGGGCGATGATCGCATCGCGCTTGACCTGGGCGATGCGCGGTTTGCCGAGCGCGTCGAGGTAGCCCTGCGTGTCGCGGATGTCCCGGATGGTGAAGCTGACGATGCCCAGCCCCATGTTGGCCATGTCGCCGGCCGCGACCTCCTGCACCTTGGAGGCGAAGGCGTCGCGGTTCTGGTAGATCTCCTCGACGGTCATCGTGCCGAGGATGGCCCGCAGGTGGCCCTCCAGGGTCTGCATGGCGATGTTCTTGATGTCGTCGGTGCCCTTGCTGAGGAACTGCTCGGCCGCGGTGGCGATGGAGACGTCGTCGCCCTTGACCTTGATCTGCGCCACCCCGTCCACTTTCACCGGCACGCCCTTGCTCGTGTAGACCTCGGGCGTCTGCACGTCGATGGTCATCAACTCCAGCTTGAGAATGTCCACCTTCTCAAAGACCGGCCAGACGAAGACGCCGCCGCCCTTGACGATGCGGTAGCCGACTTCGCGGACGGCCCCGTCGGGATCGGTCATGCGCCGCTTGCGGCCCGAGATGACCAGCACCTCGTTGGGGCCCACCTTGGTGTAGCGGCTGGCCCAGATGCCGGCAAAAATGAAGATGACCAGCAGGATCGCGCCGACGCCGCCGATGAGGCTGAACCACGGCAGGTCCGCGGCCGCAAAAAAGAGTGTCGAGCTCATGGGTCGAAGCAGGGAGTTGGGAGGTGTCGTTTCAATTCAGAATCTGCACGTAAAACTGGGTGCCGACCACGCGGCAGATCCTGACCGTCTTGCCGTTGCCGATCGGCCCGCCCCCTTCGGCGCGCGCGGGCGCCGAGTAGCGCGTGCCGCCCTGCACATAGGCGATTTCGCCCACGCCGTCCGCCGGAATGGGGGTGATGACCGAGGCCGTCTGTCCGACGAGTGACGCCACATGCGATTCGCTGGAGCTTTGCGTCTTCTGGAACATCGCGTTGAAGAGCAGGAAGACCAGCCACGCCACGACGCCGCCCCCGGCGGCTGACAGCGGTGCGCTCGCCCAGACACTGCTGGTGGGCGGGATACGCGTGAAGATCAGGCCAAACGCGCCGAACGCTGTGACAAACGAAGCGAGCACCGTCGGGCTGAAAAAGGAGATGCCCGGCATGCCGCTATGGTCGAAGCCGGCCTCGACGTGTCCACCGGTGCCGACATCGGCATGAGCGTCGGTGCCGCCGAAGAAATGGCCGGCCACCGCGCTGATGATCGTGAAAAGCAGCCCCACCGCCAGGCAGACCGCGTAGATCAGGGTTTCCATAAAGGCACCGCGAGGTATGGCACCAACTTAAAAGTTCAAGCAGCCGTCCAAGCAAGGACGAAACCGATTCGGCAAGAGGCCCTGCGAACTCAGCTCAGACAGTCTTGCCATCCCCGGGCCGGTGCCCCGCCCACGTCAGCGTTGCCAAGGACGCGCCCGCCCGCACCATGGCGCCATGCAATCGCACGAATTACTGAAGGAGATCCTCCAGAAAACGAGCGCCAAGCAGATTGCCGCCGAAATGGGGTTGTCCCTCTCGCTGATCTACAAGTGGGCCGAGCCCGCCGCCGACGGCAGCGGCGCCGCCAGCCCGCTCGACCGCGTCGAGCAGCTGTTGAAGGTCTCGGGCGACCGCCGGCTGGCGCAGTGGGTGTGCGAGCGCGCCGGCGGCTTCTTCATCGCCAACCCGCGGACGAAGCCCCTGGGCGTCCAGCTCATCCCCGCCACCAACACCATCGTCCAGGAATTCGCCGACATGCTGGCCGTCATCGCCGCCGCCGCCACTGACAACGTGATCAATCCGCAGGAGGCGAAGGACATTCGCGGCCGGTGGGAGGAACTCAAGACGGTGACCGAGGAGTTCGTGCGGTGCTGCGAGGCGGGCAACTTCGAGCCGATCCATCAGCATCTGGCCAGCCGCGCGGCGCGGGCGTGAGGAAGCTGTCGCCTGGCAAGGTCGCTCGGGTCCGATGCAACCTGTAGGAGCGAGCTTGCTCGCGATACCGATGCGAGACCGCCTGCAAGCAGGCTCCTACACCCGTCCATGAACTACCGCCACGTGTTTCACGCCGGAAATTACGGCGATGTGTTCAAGCACACCCTGCTGGTGATGCTGTGGCGGGCCCTGCAGCAGAAGGAAAAGGGCCTGCTCTACCTCGACACGCACGCCGGCCGCGGCGCCTACAACCTGCGGGCGGCGCCGGCGCCGGGGCGGGCCGACCGGCCGCCGGAATGGCCCGACGGCATCGGGCGGTTGTGGGGGGCGGGCGGCCTGCCGCCGCCGCTGGCCGATTACGTGGCGCTGGTGCGCGGCTTCAACGAGCGCGCGGGTGCCCCCCGCGGCGAATTGCGGTATTATCCCGGCTCGCCGTGGCTCGCGGTCCTCGCCCGGCGCCCGCAGGACCGGCTGGTGTTCTGGGAAAACCAGCCGGCCGAGGTGGCTGCGCTGCGGGCGGACTTTGCGCGGCGCAGGCGGGTGTCGGTCGAATGCGGCGACGGTTACGCCGCCCTGCGCGCGGCGCTGCCGCCGCCGGAGCGCCGGGCGCTCGTGCTCATCGATCCGCCGTTCGAGGCCACGGACGAGTTCGACGCCGTCCTCGGCGCGCTGCGGGAGGGTCTGGCGCGTTTCGCGAGCGGCGTCTACGCGGTGTGGTATCCGGTGACCGAGCGGGTCCGGACCGAGGCGTTTCAACGCGCGTTGCTCGCGTTGCGGCCGCCGCCGACGCTCTGGGCGGAGCTGGCGGTGACCGGCGATCCGCGGGTGCGCATGAAAGGCTGCGGCCTGCTCGTGATCAATCCGCCCTGGCGTTTCGCCGACGCTCTGCAGGCGCTGCTGCCGGTGCTGGCGAAAAGACTCCGGGTGGACGCCGGGGCGGCGGCGCGTGGCGGGTGGCTGGTGCCGGAGGCGTGAGCCGGTCCGAAGGGCGCGCGGCGCCTAGACGCCCAACTCGAGCGCCTCGCGGCACGTCGGACGGAGCGGGCGCATGGCGGTGAACGGCACGGCGTTGGACGGCCGGGGATAAGCCGGCAGTTCGGGCGGCCGAAACACGGGGCGACCCCACTGCACGTCGTCCCGCACCGGCACGACATGGGAGCCGTGCCCGCCAGCGGGCGGCTGGCGGCGGGAGGCGGAGGTGTGAGGAAGAAAGTTCATCGGAAGGGGCTTAGGTTGCAGACGGTGGGCTTGGTCGGGCATCGGATGGCGGGGGCGCTGGTCAGGCGCCTTTGCTACTGAGAACACAAAAGGAGGCACAGGTTCCTCACTTTTGTTTGGGAAGCGGTGGTGGCGGGAGAGAGAGCTGCTCGTCCTCCGGGCGGGTGGGGGCACGGTGGGACGTTCTCCGAACGATAGATCGTGCAAGGTTTACGGGATAGGGGGTGTTTCCCCCATACGGACCGCCACGGTCCCTGCCGTCAGGCGACGGCGGCGGCCGCCACCGCCGTCTTGGTGGGAATGGCGATGGTCAGCACCCCCTCGTGCAACTCGGCGTGCAGCGCGTCGTAGTTGAGGCTGTAACCCAGCCGCAGCCGGAGCTGGTAGTCGCGCTGGGCGCTTTCGAGGTGCAGGGCGCGCCAGTTGACCCGCACGGGGTGGGCCTTTGGCGCGGTGACGATCAGGTCGGGCCCGCGCACTTCCAGGTCGACGCCGGCCGGATCGACGCCCGGGATGTAGACAACGAGTTTGAGCATGCCCATCTGCTCCTGGCAGTCGTAGTGCGGCCGACGGAACGCGGAGGTGCGCGCGAAAGCCGGGGAAGGCTGCGTGGATTTGAGGGATGATCGGATGATCGTGGGCATACGGGTACTCCTTTCGTCGGGTTCACCGCCGGGTCTCCTGACTAAAACGGACTACCGATTTACGGTGTCGTTCAGTTCAGGCAGCCGGCGTCGGTGAGTTTGCTCCAGTGGGCGACGGCCGGACGCATATGCCCACAGCGACGCTGCTGGACCGCCTTCGTGGACGAAGCGCGGGCCGTGTCGCCAATGGACTTGAGCATCCGGGTCATTGGATTGGGAGCGCAGACAACATGCACAAAGCAGGTGGCGCGCCAAGTATTATTTTGGGGCGTCACCTATTTGTTGCCTGGCGCCGCGCGGTCGCGCAGCCTCCGGCCATGGCGAAGCTGGCCGGCTACCTCACCAGCGCCTTTCCCCTTTGGGTGGTCGCCGGCGGCGTGCTGGCGCTGATCGAACCGGCGTGGTTCACGTGGTTCGGGCCGTGGATCGTGCCGGGGCTGGCGGTGATCATGCTGGGCATGGGCGTGACGCTGACGGTGGACGATTTCCGCCGCGTGGCCGTGCTGCCGCGGCCGGTGGCGCTCGGCTTCGTCGCGCAATACACCATCATGCCGTTCATGGGCTGGAGCGTGGCGCATCTGCTGCGGCTGGAGACTCCGTTCGCCGTCGGGCTCATCCTCGTGGCTTGCTGCCCCGGCGGCACGGCGTCCAACGTCGTCAACTACCTCGCCCGCGCCAACGTCGCGCTGTCGGTCGTCATGACGGCGGTGTCCACCTTCGGCGCGGTGGTGATGACGCCGCTGCTGACCCGGTGGCTCGCCGGCACCATGGTGCACGTGGACGCGGTGGGGCTGTGCTGGAGCACGTTCCAGGTGGTGATCATCCCGGTGGCGGCGGGCGTGACCGTGAACCGCTTCTTTCCCCGCGCGGTGAAGGCGGTGCTGCCGGTGGCGCCGCTGGTGTCGGTATTCACCATCGCGCTCATCTGCGCCTGCATCATCGGGCAAAGCGCGGAGGCGGTGAAAAACAGCGCGCTGCGGCTGCTGTCCGCCGTGTTTCTCGTGCACGCGGGCGGATTCGCGCTGGGCTACGCGGCGACGCGGGCGTTCCGCTACGACCGAAT
>CAZAFS010000248.1:0-5371 GCA_964484165.1 uncultured Opitutaceae bacterium
CCGACTTGAAATGGGGGATGCTGTTCACGCTGTGGGTGAAGGTGCGGCAGCCCCGGAACTCGCCCCAAGGCACGGTGAGGTCGCGCATCCTGTAGGTGGGCCGGAACATCGCCCAGCTGGGAAAAGTCACCGGCTCCCAATACCGGACGTGAATCCCTTCCGCTAGGAGCGTCAGCTCGGGACGGACAACCAGCGCGCGGTAATTCCGCAGCAACAGGGCCAGGAAGGGCCAGCCGAGGACGAGGCCGATGGCGGCGGCGGCGAGGAGCGGCAGCCCCATCGCCGGGGTGGTCTGAATGGCCACCAGCAGGTAGATGATGCAATAGAGGCTGCCGCCGCCGAGCAGGGCCTTGACGAGGTGATTGAACACCTTGGGCCGGGCGGGGGTGTCGGCGCCAATGCCAAATGTTTCCATTTTCGGGGTGCGCCGGAGCCGGGCGGAATGCCACGGCGGGCGGGGGAGAACCATTGCCGTATGACCATGCCGGTTTTCCTGTCAACCGCTTAGGGTCACGCCCCGCGCGGTGGGACGGCTTCGCCGTGGTTTGGCCGGCGCTCATCGAACTATGGCGGGTGGCCTGCCTTGCGAAACCTCGGGCGCTGCGACCTGATCGGTGCTGATCCGCACGCCGAGGATGAAGTCCGCCTCCGCTCGTCGAGCTTCCGCCGCCGCTGTGCTTTGGCGAGACAAGTCGGCGAGACACCTCGCCGTAGCTTTTGCTCCGCAAAAGCGTAGGCGGGTGGCCTGCCCTGCGAAGCCTCGTCTGCCGCCAGGTGAAATGCCCTCCTTCGCCAAGCCTCCGGAGGGCATGCTTTGCCTCCGCTCCACTTCGGCGAAGCATGGTGGACTCTACTGGGCTCGAACCAGCGACCTCTTCCATGTCAAGGAAGCGCTCTAACCAACTGAGCTAAGAGTCCGACCGGAGGGAAGGGGCTGTATGCCCCAAACGCCGGAGCGGAGGCAAGGATAAATGCCAATCGAGGGAAGTCGAAAGGCGAGAGGCGAAGGTCGAAAATCGACGAAGGGCGGAAGTTGAAGAACCACGGGCCGGGCCCAGCGCCGGTCCTTCCCACTCATTCGGTCGGCACGGAAACCAATTCCGGGCCGGCCATGTCCCGACCGAAACGACCCGTGCCGGCCTTGATCAAGGCCGGAATCGTCCGGGCGAGCGAGGCGCCCTGGGCACTGGCGCTCAGCTTGGTGCGCCAGAGCCACCGCCGCTCGCCCTTGGCCAGCGCCGCATAATCCAGGGCGGACACCACGACGTAATAGCAATCGTAGCTGATCTGGTCCAGCAGCCGCCGGGTTAGCAGATCCCGCCGGCGGAAGGCTTCCATGGGGCTGAAGCCTTGGAAAAGGCTCGAGGCCCGGGTCGGTTTCATGCCCGGTAATTGGGCGCCAAAGAGCTGGTTCGACGTGGCGGCGACGGACATGTCGTTCGCCTTCAGCGCCGCCGTGAAATCGGCGGCGAACTTAATCCCGCCGACGAGGGCGGCGCGGTCGAGCACGTTGGAGTGTCTCGGATCCTCGATGGCGTCGTCCAGATTGGCGTGCAGGCCCCAAGTTAAAATCAGAAGGACCGACGGCGGGTGGTCCGCAGTGGCCGCCAGGTAGTGATCGGCGGCGAGCGCCGCGTCCAATTGCTGCTGCAGCACCGCATCAGTCGGTGCTTCCGGCCCGGCCACGGGCCGGCCGAAGTCATGCCGGCCGCCGGCATGAGTCACCACATAGACCGGCTGGTCCGGGGTGGGCGGCGGAACCTGCCGGGCCGCATCGGTGCATTCCGTGATGGCGGCGACGGTCAGCGCGGATTGTCCCGACTTGGCGGCGGAATCCGCCGCCGCGGCCGCAGGCGCCATGGCCACGGCGGCCGCGACGATCCCGGCTGACAAGGCCAGCGGACAGACCGCACGATGCATGCGCTGGTTTTAGCGAGCAGCCGGGGAATGTAAAGACAACGGCGCCACGTCTTGTATTCGGGGCGATTCCCCTTCATTCGTGGTTTCGCCATCACGCCATGCTGCAGTCGCTCCGCATCCGCAATCTCGCCCTGCTGGAGGAGATCGACCTCGAGTTCGAGCCGGGCTTCACCGTCGTGACGGGAGAGACGGGCGCGGGCAAGAGCATCCTGCTCGGCGCCCTGAGCCTGCTGGCGGGCGCGCGGGCCGAAAAAACGGTCATCCGCCAGGGGGCGGCGGCCTGCGAGGTCGAGGCGGCGCTGTTCTTCGCCGATCCACGCACGACCGACGCGCTGCTGGCTTCGCTGGACCTGCCGCCGTGCGAGGACGGCCTGCTCATCCTCAAGCGCAGCCTGCCGCGCGACAAGGCCCCGAAGATCACCGTCAACGGCGGCCTGGCGACGCTCGCGGCGCTGCAGGCGCTCGGGGAGCGGTGGATCGATTTTCACGGGCCGGGCGAGCCGCGGCGCCTGCTCAAGGAAACGGCCCAGCTCGAACTGCTCGACCTCTACGCCCGGGCGGGCGCGACGCTCGCCGACTACCAGGAAGAGTACCGCGGCTGGCGCGCCCTCCAGGCGGACCGCGGGCGGCTCGCCCACGAAACCCGGCTGTCGCCCGACCAGATCCAGTTCCTCGAAAACCAGCTGGCCGAGATGGACCGGCTGGACCTGACCACGGAGGCCATCGAAACCCTGGAGCGGGACTTCCAGCGGCTGAGCAAGGCGCAGGAGCTGATCGAACTGGCGCAGGCGCTGGCGGCCGGCATCAGCGGCGAGGACGGCGTGCTGGGCCGGGTGGCGCAGCTGGTGCGCGAAGCGCGGCAGCTCGAATCGCTCGATCCGGCCAGCAAGACCCTCGCCGACCGCCTGGCCTCAACCTCGGTCGAACTGGCCGACCTGGGCGCGGAGTTCGCGGCCCTGAGCCAGAATCTCGTGTTCGAACCGGAGCAGGCGGAGCAATTGCAGGCGAAGATGAACGCCTGGCTCGACCTCAGGCGCCACCACGGCGGCGACGTGGCTGCGGTGCGGGCGGCGCGCGACGACATCCGACGCCGGCTGGAGGCGCAGGGCGACCTGGCCGGCGCGCTGGCCCGGCTCGGCCGGCAGATCGGCGAGGCGGAAAAGGCCGCGCGCCGGCAGGCGGAGGCGCTGCGGCTCGTCCGCGAAAAGGCGGCCCGGGAGCTGGCCAAGGCCGGCGCGAAGGCCATTGGGCAGCTCGGGTTCAAGAAGACCGAGTTCCTCGTGCGGCTCGCGACCCTGCCGGAATTGGGCCCGACGGGCGACTGCGCCGTCGAGTTTCTGTTTTCACCGAATGTCGGCGAGGCGCCGCTGCCGCTCAGCCGCATCGCCTCGAGCGGCGAACTGGCGCGGGTGATGCTCGCGCTGAAGACGATCCTGGCCGACCTCGACGACATCCCGGTGCTTGTGTTCGACGAGGTGGATTCGAACGTGGGCGGCGAGATCGGCAGCATCGTGGGCGGGAAGATGGCCGGCATCGCCCGCCACCACCAGGTGCTGTGCGTCACCCACCTGCCGCAGGTGGCGGCGCACGCGGCGCAGCACCTCGTGGTGACGAAGGATCAGGGGAAGGACCGCACGGTCGTCGCCATCGAGGCGCTCCACGGCGATCGCAAGGCGCGCGTGAGCGAGCTGGCGCGCATGCTGGGCGACCGCACCGCGCGGTCCGCCCTGGCGCACGCGGAGCAGTTGCTCGCCGGCGCGGCCCCAGGGTGACGCGCGGGCCAGCAGCGGTTCGAGCCCCGCGATGGATGGCCGGTCATTGGCCGGCCGGGGTTGGGCCAGGCCGCGCCAACGAAATGGAAAACCCCGGCGTGCCGCGTCGTGGCGCCGGGCCGCAAACGCCCCCGCGGCCGTGCGGTGAGCGCCGGATCATTGGGGCGGACCGGCGAGGAGGCGCTCCAGCATCTCCGCCGCCTCCTGGTCGTGGGCCGCGCGGGCGCGGGCCCGGCCGCGCTGCAGCACGGCGACGGCCTCGGTCGGCCGGCCCTGCTGGCGGAGCGCCTGCGCGAGCGTGGCGTAGAGCGCCGTGGTCTGCGGCGCGGCCGCCAGGCCGGCTTCGAGCGTGACGCGGGCGTCACCGACCCGGTCGAGCTGGAGGTAAAGATGGCCCAAGGCATCGTACGCCAGACCGTCGCCGGGGGCCAGCCGCATCGCCCGCTGATAGAAGGGGAGCGACGCCGCCAATTCGCGGGCCTGCGCCTGGCTTCCGCCCGCGGCCTCGAGACGGAGGGGGTCGAAGCTGAAGGCATAGATTCGCTTGAGCCAAGGGTCGGCCGCTTCGTGGAACTCCCCGGTGCTGCCGCTGAGCCGGCGCTGCTCGTCGGCCCGCGCCGTGTCGCCCGCATGCGCGTAGATTTCGGCGAGCAGATTGCGGGCGGAAACGAAATCCGGATTGTCCCGCACGATGGCCTCCAGGTAGGTGAGGGCCTTGGCCTGGTCCCCGCGCTGGAGGGCGAGGCGGGCCAGCCCGAGCCGGGCGTACGGATCCTTCGGCACCAGGGTCAGGCGCCATTCGTAGTGGGTGATGGCCTCGTCGGGGCGGCCCTGCTTGAGCAGCAATTCCGCCAGTTCGAGCTGAATGATCGCGTAGTAGGGGGCGAGCTTGAAGGATTGTTCGAGGCAAACCTGGGTCCGCTCCATGTCGCCCAGGTTGCGGTAGACGTCGGCGAGGTAGTAGATCCAACGGGCGTTCCTGGGCTCCAGGGCATGCAGGCCCAGTTCCGCCTGCTCGGCCTCGTGGTAGAAGGCGTTTGCATGGTAGAGGCAGGCCAGTTCGCCCAAGGCCTCAATCGGCTGCTCGAACCGCTGCGCCGCGGCCGTGGCAGCGCGAACCCGTGCCGCGTAGGCCGGGGGCCAGTTCGCCAGATCGGGAAGGACCGGCACAGAGGCGCGCACCACGTCTGCGATCTGTCGGTCGCGCCATGCCCGCCGGCCATACCAGGTTCCTGCCACGACGAGGGCGGCGAGCGCCGCGAGCACCACGATACGGGCCTTGGACATGCGGAAGAGCTATGCCCTCCGCCCCGGCGAGGAAATGAAAAACCGCGGCCGCCCGTTCAGGGCGCGGCCGGGGCGGCGCGGCGGAAGCTGCGCCAGCGCTCGAGCGGAATCGCCGCCAGGCCGATGATCAGCACCTGGCTCGCGACAAACGCGATGAGCCAGTTGAAGGCGGCCTCGGTGAAACCGTAGGAATGCAGGCCCACGCCGAGCATGTTTACGCCGAACCAGCTCCAGCTCGTGACCACGTTGCCGAACACCGCCAGCATCATCAGGCCGCGCTGGCGCACGATGCCGGCCCAGCGGCAGTGCAGGATGATCGCATTCCAGAGCACGATGATCAGCGCGCCGTTCTCCTTCGGGTCCCAGCCCCAGAAGCGGCCCCACGACTGGTC
>CAZAFS010000249.1:0-5371 GCA_964484165.1 uncultured Opitutaceae bacterium
ATTTGCTGGAAGATGGCGCGAGGCACACGTGGGACGAGGTGGCGGCGACGATGAGTCGCGTCATGAACCGGAATCCGCTGACGATCCGGTTGCCCGAGGGCCTCGCGCGGGTGGCGGCGCGACTCGGCGGCTGGTGGGGTGTCATGAGCGGCCGCCCGCCGGTGCTGAATCCCGACCGCATGCAGGAGTTCCTGCAGCCGCACTGGGTGTGCCAGGGGCGCCGGATTCGCGACGAACTCGGCTTCGTTCCGCAATTTGATCTGGCGGCGGGTTTCCGCCAGACGCGCGACTGGTACGTCCGCCGTGGCTGGCTTTGAGGGGGGAGGCTTCCCGATGAACCCCGCGTCCTCATTCGACTCGGCCGCCGCCGTCTGGCGGAGGCTGAACCGCACCGATCGGCTGACCTTCGCCTATAACCTGGTGGTCGCCGGCCTGATCGTGATCTTTGCGCACCGCATTCCGGCGGGTTACGCCTTGGTGCTGCCCAACCTGGCGATGCTGGCGTTCCTGTGGTTTGTCATCTCCCGGGTGGGATCCGACGCGCCTGCGGGGTGGCGATTGGTCCGGGCGTTTTATCCGGTGTTCTTCATCTGGGCCGCCTACACGCAGACCGGAGCGATGAACCACATTCTGGGCCCGGGCTTTCACGATGGCTTGCTGCGCCAGCTCGATCGGGCGCTCTTTGGCTGTGATCCGGCGATCGACCTCGCCCGCGCATTTCCCCAGGCCGTGATCGCTGAGGCCATGCACGCGGTGTATTTTTCGTATTACCTGCTGTTCCCGGGCTTGGCCTTGCTGCTGTACCTGCGCCGCACGCCGCGCGCGCTCGACGATTATTTCTCCACCCTTTGCGGCGCGTTCTATTTTTGCTGTCTGGTGTTCGTGCTCTTTCCTGCGGTCGGACCCGTCGATCTGAAACCCGCGCCGCCTCCCGGCGCCATGTTTCCCGCTGTCATGGGATTCATCTATCGCTGGTTTGAACTGCCCGGGGGCGCCTTCCCCAGTTCCCATGTCGCCGTCGCCGTCATCGTACTGGCCTGTGCCCTGAAATACGCCCCCCGGTGGGCCGGGTTATACCTCCCCGCCTGTTTGGGGATTCTGCCCGCCACGGTTTATTGCAGTTACCATTACGCCGTTGACGTGATCGCCGGGCTGGCGGTGGGGTTGGGCGCGCTGCTCATTGCCCGGTGGAGCCGGGCGGGGATGGCTTGAGGGCTCGGGCGATCAAGCCCGGCCGCCGAAGCTGATATAGTCGTCGAGCTCGAGCCGGTCGAAATTGGTGCGGACGTCCTCGCGGCCGGGCGCCAGCTCGCCGAGGTCCTCGGCGAAGCCGGCGTGGCGCTTGGCGTCGCCGGGCCCGAGGGCCTCGAGCCAGCGCGACCAGGCTTCGATCTCCCAAGGAGTGCGTGCCGGCTTGGTGTTGTCCGTCACCCAGGCGAGCATGTCGACGTCGCCCCGGCCGGCTTTCACCGCGGCAAGAAACGCCTCGGGATCGATGCCGGTGAAGCCGAAGAAACGTTTGTCGAGCGGACACGGATAGACGTATTCGCCGATCTTGCCGGCGGCAAACGCGCGCGCCTTGTCGAGCAGGCGCGGCAGGTGCACATAGCCGCCCAGGCGGGTCCGCGGACTGCGTGGAGGATGCTGGGTGAGGTCGGGGGTGGTGTAGGATATCATGGTCGAAAAAGATCGGGCGCGCTTCAGCCGCCTTCGGCGCCGTGTTGCGCGTCCTCGCGGCGGTCGGCCGCGCCGGCGAGGAAGTCGTCGGCCCGGCTGCCGATTTCATCGATGATGCGGCGCAGATCCATGGGATGAACTCGGCCCCAATCTAGCTGCCAATGTTCCGGATCGCAATGCTGCGCACCAAAATTAACCGCCGCGGGCGTCCCGCCGGTGCAGGCGGCGGATGGATCGGCGCGGCCTTACGGGCGGGTTCCGGAGACGGGGAGGGGCCGGCGTTTTTCGATGCTGTGCCGGCTGCCGACTGTGTGGAGGACGTGCACGAGCTTTTCGAGGCTGCTGCGGTCGGGGTTTCCGAGCAGGCTCGCCTGGATCCAGTTGCGGGCCACCAGGTACTGACTGCGATAGTTAAGCCAATAGCCGCGCATCTCCAGCTCCTCGCCGAGTTCGGCGGCCGACATGCCCTCGTCGAGGGCGATCGTGACGACGCCCGGGCAGGCGACGGGTTCGGGCGCCACCAGGGTGAAGCCGCGGGCGCGCAGTTCATGGCGCAGCCACCGGGCGTTCTCGGCGATCACCGCCATGCGCTCGGGCGTGGCCTGCCGCACCGCCTCCCCCAGGGCGAACAACAGGTTGGAGGAGTGCGTGTGCGGTACGCTTTGCTGCACCGCCCAGTTGCCGAGGTCGAGATACCCGGGCAGGCGGTCGCTCGCCGGCCGGGGCGGGTAATCATGGAAAACCATCGAGATGCCCGGATAGCTGCCGAGCCCCTTGCCGCTGGCGGTCGTGGCCAGGTGCACGCCGCGCAGGTCCACGGGCATGGCGCCGATCGAGCTGATGCAGTCACAGCACAGGTGCAGCCCCAGGCGCGCGGCCAGCGCCTTGAGTTCCTCCAGCGGATTGAGGACGCCGGTGGAAGTCTCGTGGTGGACAAACCAGATCCAGGCGCCGCGGGGCAGGCGCTCGGCGAAATGTTCGGCCTGGGCGATGTCGAAGAGCTGGCCCCACGGCAGCCGCAGCCAATCGAACCGCAGGCGGGCGCGGCGGGAGTTGGCCGCGAGGCGCTCGCCGAATTCGCCGTTGGATAGCACCAGGCCGGTGGTCTCCATCAGCGAAAGCTGCGCCGCCACCATTTCGTTGGCCAGCGAACCGGAGCCCAGCAACACCTGGACATCGGCGGCGCCGGTCAGGCGGCACAAGGCCTTCCGCACCTCCGCCATCCGGGTGAGAAACATCTGGGCCCGGTGGGAGATGGCGGTGCCGGCCATAGCCACGCGCACTTCCGGCGCCGGCGTGACGGGCCCGGGAAGAAAGTTGAAGATCTGGCTTTCGGGCGGCGGCGATTCGGCAAAACTGCTGCGGAGGACCGGGCTGCGCTCCACCGTCTGGCCGAAGGCCTCCAGGGTCAGGTACATCGGCTGGTAGGAAGCCTGGTCCGTCCCCACCTGGGGGCCGAACGGGACGAAGCCGAGGTGGCGGTAGAGCTTCGCCTGCCGCGTGGTGCCGGAGATGATGGCGATGTCGTAGCCCTCCGTCAGGCAGTACCGCACCACGTGTTCGAACAGTTGGGAGAAGACGACGGTCTTGCGGAACTCCGGCTCGACCGCGAGCAGACGCACTTCCACGGGCGTGCGCCCCTTAGGCAGGTAGGCGTCAAGGTTCGGGAGTTTGGAGTCCAGCGAGAACGGACGCGTGGCCCGGACCGCCAGCATCCCGACCAGGCGGCGGCCCTGCAGGCAGATGATGTAGGTGTTTTCGGCGTGGAAACGGTCGACCAGCCGCCCCTCCGGATTGGGGTCATGCTGGGGAATCTCCTCGACGAAGGTGCGGTAGTTGAGCCGGTGGACCTGCTCAAGCTCCCAATCCTCAACGGCTACCTTGAAAACCAGATCAGCGGCGGGCGGGGCGGAGTTCGACATGGGATTACGGGGAATTTGTCGGTGCTTCCGGGGCGGGCGGCAGAGTCCCACGCAGGCGTTCCGCCGCAAAGGTCCTCAGATTATTGCGATGGGACCAAAGGAGAAGCGAAATAGTAGCGCAGGCGGCGACCACGGACGCCCGGGTGCCGGTCGCCCACCAGGCCGCGGCCGGCAGCACGATCAATCCGGCCAAGCCGGAGATGGAAAACTTCCGCAGCCAGGCCAGGAAGGCGAGCCCCAGCAGCAGGCAGGGAACGAGCGCGAGGGGGGCGAGCACCAGCCAGCTGCCGACGAATGGCCCGACGCCTTTGCCGCCGCGGAAGCCGAGCCAGACCGGCCAGATGTGTCCCGCCACCACCGCCAGCGCCGCGGCAAAGGCCCAGGCCGGGGACATCCCGAGATAGCGCGCCGCGGCACCGACCAGGGCGCCTTTCGCCACGTCGACGATCATCACCGTCAGGTAACCCCATCGACCCAGGATCCGGCTGACGTTCGTCGCCCCGGTGCCACCGCTGCCGGTGGTGCGGATATCAAAACCCGTGCGCCAGCGCACCAGCCAGTAGCCGGGGGAGAAGCCGCCGAGCAGAAAGGCCAGGACCAAAAGCAGGATGTGGGGCCATTCGGGCATGGGTGGAGAGGCCGAGCGTAATGCTTGGGAACAGCTTTTCGACCAGAAATTCAGGCCGCGGGTCCGATAGTTTCCGCCGCGGCGACGGTGGCGGGGGCCGAGCCGACGCCCTCCGCGGCCGCCGGGGCTGGTCTGGACTTGATCGGCGGGGCGGCACCGGTACCATGCGCCCGCCATCCGCCCATCCCGGCGGCCATCCACTTTAACATGAAGAACTACAACATCGCAGTCATCGGCGGCGATGGCACCGGCCCCGAAGTCGTGCGCGAGGCCATCAAGGTGCTCGACGCCGCAGCGCCCAAGTTTGGCGTCAAACTGGTGTACACCCACTACGATTTCGGTGGCGCGCGCTATCTCCGGACCGGCGAGGTGCTGCCGGACAGCGCCATCCCCGAGTTGCGCCAGTTTCCCGCCATCCTGCTGGGGGCGATCGGCCACCCGGACGTCAAGCCGGGAATCCTCGAAAAGGGGATCTTGCTGCGGATGCGCTTTGAACTGGAGCAGTACATCAACCTGCGGCCGGTGCGCCTGTACGACGAGCGGTTCTGCCCGCTCAAGGACAAGCGTCCGGAGGACATCGATTTCGTCGTGGTCCGGGAGAACAACGAGGGCCTCTACACCGGGTCGGGTGGATTCACCTTCAAGGGCACCCCTCACGAGATCGCCATCCAGGAGAGCGTGAACACCCGGCGGGGCGTCGAGCGGTGCCTGCGCTACGCCTTCGACTGCGCCCGGCGGCGCCGCGGCGGCCAGCCGTGGCGCGGACTCAAGCCCGCGGAACTGGCGGCGGGCCAGCGGGCCCAGCTCACGCTCTGCGGCAAAACCAACGTCCTGACCTTTGCCTTCGACCTGTGGGAGCGCGCATTCCACGAGATCGGCGCCAGGGACTACCCGGAGGTCAAGCGCGAGTACGCCCATGTTGACGCGACGACCATGTGGTTCGTGAAAAATCCGGAGTGGTTCGACGTGATCGTCACCGACAACATGTTTGGCGACATCATCACGGACCTGGGGGCGATGATCCAGGGCGGCATGGGCATCGCTGCCGGCGGCAACATCAACCCGCAGGGCACCTCGATGTTCGAGCCCATCGGCGGCAGCGCGCCCAAGTACACCAACCAGAACGTCATCAACCCGCTGGCGG
>CAZAFS010000250.1:0-5352 GCA_964484165.1 uncultured Opitutaceae bacterium
TTCACCGAGGAGCGCGACTGGATTGGATTCGGCACGGAGAACGATCTGCCGGCGCCGGATCGCGAGGGCACGTCGATTCATCCCCAACTCGAGCAACGCTTCCTGGTGCAGATCGCGGAAGCTTCATATTGGATCGATTCCGGACTTCTGAAGGGTGCCGACCTGGCGGACAACTACAGCGGGCGCGGCGAGGCCTGGGCGGCGTTGCTGCAGACCGGGGATGCCACCGCCGACCTGCGCCACGCGCTGGAACTGGACCCGGGCAACAACGATCTGCGCTACAGCCTGGCGGTGACCTTGAGCGATGGCGGGGATTTCAAGGCGGCGGACGAGGTGTTCGCGGAGGCGGTGAAGCGCGCGCCGCCCACGGCGCTCGAGGCGCAGGCGTGGGGGAACCACCTGTTCAAGCAGGCGCGCTTTGCGGAGGCGGAGGCGGCCTACGCCCGGGCGGCCAAGCTCGCCCCGGATTTCGCCTACGCCCAGATCATGCGCCGGCTCGCCCAGGTGCGCCAAGGCAAGGCCGGCCGCGTTCGCGCGAATGACCGGATGGAAGAACAGGATCCGTGGGGCGCCAGTCTGCTCAACTTCGTGGGCGGGCGGATCGACCGCGCGACCCTCTTTAGCCGCCTGGAGCCGAAGGGCGGGCTCCGTTACTCCGAGGAGGAATGCGAACTCTATTTCGTGCTGGCCGAGCAGGCCTTGAGCCGCGGCGATGTGGCGGAGGCCCGGCGCAACCTGCACAGCTGCCTGGGCACCGGCATCACCGACTTCGTCGAGTACGCGATGGCCTGGCACGAACTCCGACGCCTGAACGCGTCGCATCCTCCGCCGGCCGAGAAAAAGGGCCAGAGCGACGACATGACGGACGAGGAGCCCGTTTGAGTATCTAGGTCGGCGAGGCCGGTGTGCCCGGGCGCAAGCGGGGCTCGCAGGCAATTGTGGGTTGCGCCGGATGGTTTGTCGCCGGCGGTCGTCGCACCCGCCATCTGCAGGGTTCGGCCTTGTCCCGCGCGGGGCCGGGCGCCAGCATTGGTCCGCAAATCCGGCCTTCTACGAGCAAAACGCGCTTCATTCTCAACCCGAACTCCGGCGGAATCCGCCGTCGCCGGGGATTGGTGCCTGCCATTCGCGCCTTCATCGCCAGGCAGGGGCTCAATGCCGATTTGGTCTTTACCAAACGGCGTGGCGAAGCCACGGAACTCGCCCGGGCGGCGGTCGCCGACGGATGCGAGCGGGTCGTAGCGGTGGGGGGTGACGGCACGATGAACGAGGTTGCGCAGGCACTGGTCGGTGCGTCCGTCGCACTGGCCCTCGTGCCGTGCGGCTCAGGCAACGGCCTTGCCTTGCACCTCGGCATACCCGTGCAGCCGCGGCGCTCGCTCGCGCTTCTCGTCGACCCATCGGCCCGGGTCGTCGCCATCGATACCGGCACCGCGAACGGTCATCCGTTTTTCAACGCCATGGGCGCCGGCTTCGATGCTGAAATCAGCCGGCGGTTCAACCGGCTGGCGGGCCGGGGCCTGGCGACCTACCTGCGCGCTGGATTGGGCGCGTTTGCCCATGGTCGTGGCCAACCGGTCGCCCTGAGCGACGCCAACGGCCGGCGCGAGACGATGAACGCTTTTCTCGTGGCGGTGGCCAATTCCGACCAGTATGGCAACCATGCCCGAATGGCACCGGGGGCCCGGGTTGACGACGGCTTGCTTGACTTGGTGGTCGTGCGGCAGCCCGGCGTGGTCGGGGCGGTGGTGTTGATGGCGAGGCTTTTTCTGGGCAGTTTTGATCGGAGCCCGCAGGTGCGCCACCTGCGCAGCGCCCGTTTCGTCATCGAACGTTCGGCGCCCGGCCTCATCCACACCGACGGAGAGACCCATGAAACCGGCGCCACAGTGGAAGTCGTCGTCCGCCCCCGCAGTCTGCGCCTCGTGGTCCCGGCCACCTGCATCGTGGCGGCCGCCGGCCCGCCGCCATGGTCCGCCAACCCATCGGGATGACCGGGGATATGCGGGTTACGTCCGCCTCACGCTGAAAAAGCTGGAAAAGAGGGTTACAGGAGTCCTCTATCAATATCCACCTTGGAATCCCAAGTTCCTGCCCGTGACCGGAGTTGCATCGACCTGAGCCGGGATGCTGAGCGTCCTGCTCCGCTTGGATCTGGGCGGGTCGGCACGGAACCAGACGGCCTCGCCGCGGCCCGGAGCCTCGGCGCCACCCCTCTATCATCCAACTTGATCTGCCCGCCGGACAACGCTTCGATGGCGCACCCCATGCAGCAATACACCGACACCATCCGCGAAAGGATTATTCGTTATACGATCCCCGCGGAGATAAAGCATCTCGGGCTGTATCCGTATTTTCGACCCCTGTCCTCCGGCCAGGACACCGAAGTGCAGTTGAACGGGCAAAAGCTGCTGATGCTCGGATCCAACAATTACCTGGGCTTAAGCACGCATCCGAAGGTCAAGGAGGCGGCCATCGCGGCGATCGCGAAGTATGGCACGGGCTGCGCGGGGTCGCGCTTCCTCAATGGCACGTTGGACATCCACGTGGAATGCGAGGAGAAGCTGGCGCGCTTCGTTGGCAAGGAGGCGGCACTGGTCTATTCCACGGGCTTCCAAGTCAACCTGGGGGTGCTGCCCACGCTGGCCGGGCGGAACGATTTCCTGATTTTGGACAAATTGGATCACGCCAGCATCGTCGACGGGGCGCGCATGAGCTTTAGCCGGGTCATTCGATACCGACACAACGACATGCAGAACCTCGAAGAGATCCTGCGGTCGCTGCCGCCCGAGAAAAGCAAGCTGATCGTCGTGGACGGCATCTTCAGCATGGATGGCGATCTGGCCGACCTGCCGGCGATCGTGGCTCTCGCCGAAGCCCACGGTGGCGTGGTGATGGTGGACGACGCCCACGGGCTCGGGGTCATCGGCCCCCAGGGGCGGGGAACGGCCGCACATTTTGAACTGACCGATAAAGTCAGCCTCACGATGGGCACGTTCAGCAAGTCGCTGGCGTCCGTGGGCGGCTTCATTGCCTCGGACGCGGAGACCATCGATTACCTCAAACACCAGTCCCGCCCGCTCATCTTCAGTGCCAGCATTCCTACGGCCAACGTGGCGACGGTGATGGCGGCGCTCGAGATTGTCCTGTCGGAACCAGAGCGCATCCAGCGCCTGTGGGACAACGCCCACCGCCTGTCCGCCGGGCTGAAGGCGCTGGGGTTCGATCTTGGTCGGAGCACCACGCCCATTCTGCCCGTCCACATGGGCGACGACCGGCTGTGTTTCACCTTCTGCCGTCTGCTCCAGGACGAGGGCGTTTTTGTGAACCCGGTGGTGGTGCCGGGGGTCGAGCCGGGCAAGGCGCTGCTGCGGGTGAGCCTGATGGCGACGCACACTTTCGCCCAGATCGACTTCGCGCTGGAGAAATTCGAGAAGGTGGGACGGCAGACGGGTCTGGTGCACTAACCATGCCGGTGCGGATCATCGAGGTCGCGGACAAGCACGGGAAGGACCGCTTCATCGACGTCCCCTGGCGAATCTACCCCGGCCGGTATCCCCACTGGGTCCCCCCGTTGCGCATCGAACGACGGGACTTTCTGAATCCGGGCAAGAACCCCTTCTTCGAGCACGCGGCGGTGAAACTGTTTCTCGCGGTGGACGAGCGCGGCGGGTGCTGCGGGCGGATCGCCGGCATCATCAACCGCAACCACAACGCCACCTACGGGGACCAGACCGGCTTCTTCGGCCTCTTCGAATGCGTGGACGACGCCGCGGTGGCCGGCGCGCTGTTTGGCGCGGTCGCTGGGTTTCTCAAAGCCGGCGGCCTGGACGTCATGCGCGGCCCGATGAACATGTGCGTCAACGACGACATCGGCCTGCTCGTCGATGGATTCAATCACCCGCCCATGGTCATGATGCCGTACAACCCGCCCTATTATGAGAAGCTCGTGACGGGGTTCGGGTTCCGACCGGTCATGAACCTGCTGGCGCATGTTTCGGTGTCGCCCGGCCGGGCCCCGGAGCGCTTTGAACGCGGCGTGGAGCTCGCGCGGCGGAAATACGGGTTCATCATCCGCAAGATAAACATGCGCGACTATGACGGGGAGGTCCGGCGCATTCAGGACGTCTATAACTCGGCGTGGGCGGGGAACTGGGGTGCAGTGGCCATGACGGACAAGGAGTTCAAGCACCTGGCCAAGGACCTGAAGATGATCCTGGACCCGGATCTCTGCTTCATTGCCGAGGTCAACGGCGAGCTCGCGGGTTTTTCTCTTTCCCTGCCGGACATCAATCAGGCGCTGATCCATCTGAATGGCCGGCTCCTGCCCTTTGGTCTGTTCAAGCTGCTGTGGTATAAACGCCGGATCAACGCGGTCCGGAACATAACGACGGGCGTGATCAAGAAATTCCGGCACATGGGCATCGACGCCGCCTTCTACTGCGAAACCTACAAGAACGCGTATGCCAAGGGCATGCCGCGGGGCGAAGCGTCGTGGATCCTCGAATCCAATGTGGCGATGAATCACGCGCTCGAGAAAATGGGCTTCCACGTCTACAAGACCTACCGCTTGTATGACCTGGCGTTGCCTTGAACCGGCGCGCGTCGCTGGCCGAAGGATTGCCCCATGCCCAGGATCCTTGTCACCGGTGGCTCCGGCTTCGTCGGGTATCATGTGGTATCCGCGCTCCACGCCGCCGGTTTTGCGGTGCGTTGTCTCGTCCGGGCGCGCAGCCGGCTGGATCTCATCGCGGCGTTCGGGCCGGAGCTGGTGCGGGGTGATGTCACGCAGTCGGAGACCCTGCCGCCGGCAGTGCGGGACGTCGACGCGGTGGTCCACTGCGCCGGCCTGACGCGCGCCCGCCGGCCCGCCGGATTTTTTGCCGTCAACGCCGAAGGCACCCGGCACCTGGCCGACGCCTGCGCCGGGACGGGCGGGCGGGTGCAGCATTTGATCATGCTTGGCAGTCTCGCGGCCCTGGGACCCGCGACGGGGCCGGATGCGCCGGTCACGGAGGACGACCCTCCGCACCCCGTCGGACCCTACGGGCGGAGCAAGCTCGCCGGCCAGCAGTTCGCCGCCTCGTTCCGGGATCGCTTTCCCGTCACCATTCTGCTCCCTCCCGCCCTTTACGGACCGGGGGATGTCGACTTCCTGACCTATTTCCGGCTCATCAAATACGGCGTGATGCCGTGCATCGGCCGGCAGGCGCGCTCGCTCTCGCTGCTCCACGCGGAGGATCTGGCGCGCGCCGTGGTTCTGTGCCTGCAAAATCCCGCCAGCCGGCAGAAGGACTATTTGCTGGAAGATGGCGCGAGGCACACGTGGGACGAGGTGGCGGCGACGATGAG
>CAZAFS010000251.1:0-5332 GCA_964484165.1 uncultured Opitutaceae bacterium
TTTTCCACGATCTCGCAACTCGGGTACATGATGCTGGCGCTGGGGGTGGGCGCCTGGACCGCCGCCATTTTCCATCTGCTGACGCACGCCTTCTTCAAGGCCCTGCTCTTTCTCGGCGCCGGCTCGGTGATCCATGCGGCGGATCACGAGCAGGATCTCCGGCGCCTCGGCGGGCTCGCGCCGCGGATGCGCGCGACCTTCGCCACCTTCGCCGTCGGCATGATGGCCCTGGCCGGCGTGCCGTTCTTCTTCTCCGGCTTCTGGAGCAAGGAGGCGATCCTGCACGCCGCCGCCACCTGGCCCGTGTCGTGCCTGCCGCTCGGCCTCGGGCTCGCCGGTGTGTTGCTGACGGCCTTCTACATGACGCGCCTCGTGGCCGAGGTGTTCTTGGGCCGCGCCCGGTCGGCGGCGGCGGAGCACGCCCACGAAAGTCCGGCGGTCATGACCGGGCCGCTCGCCGTGCTGGCCGCCGGCGCGATCCTCCTCGGGTTCATCGGCACGCCGGCGTGGCCGTGGCTGCAGGCGGCGCTGGCGGGCGGGAGGCTCGAGCCGCACTCCCTGTTCGAGGGCGGCGGCTTGATGGCGGCGTCCATCGCGCTGGTCGGCGCCGGGCTGGGCCTGGGCTGGTGGCTCTACGGCCGCCGGCCGCGCTCCAATTCGTCCGCGCCGGATCCGTTCGCCACGGCGGCGCCCGCCCTGTGGGCGGCGCTGGCCGCGCGGCTCGGGTTCGATGCATTCTATGCCGTCACGGTCGGACGGTTGCTCCGGTTCGCGGCGGTGCTGGCCGACGGATGCGATCGCTGGGTCTGGGGCGGCGCCGTTCGGTTCGCGGCGGCGTTCGCCGAGTTCGCCGGTGTCATCGGCCGGCAGGCCGATGAGGACGGGCTCAATGCCGGCTTTGACGGCGGCAGCGAACGCCTGCGCGGAACGGGGCGCGCCTATTCGCGCGCCCAGACGGGGGACGCCCACGGCTATCTGCGCGCCCTGGCCGTAGCTTTTGTGCTGCTGGTGGTGCTGCTGGCGTGGGGAGGATGGCGATGACCGGGTTCCCCTGGCTGAGCTGCATCGTGTTCACACCCTGGGCGGGCGCGCTGGCGCTGGCCTGCCTGCCGCGGCTGGGGGGCACGACCGTGCGCGTGGTGGGCCTGGTGTTCAGTCTGTCGACGCTCGCGTTCGGGCTCGCCGTGCTGGCGGTGTTTACTCCGGCGGCGCCCGGGTTTCAACTGGTTGAACGCGAGACGTGGATCGCCGCGCTCAACGTCGACTATCACCTCGGCCTCGACGGCATGAGCCTGCTGCTGGTGCTGCTCACCGGCCTGGTGGCGCCGGCCGCGCTGCTGGCGTCGTGGCGGCTGGAGCGCGAGCCGCGTTTTCTTCAGGTGCTCTTCCTGCTGCTGCAGGGCAGCGCGCTGGGCGTGTTTCTCGCGCTGGATTTCTTTCCGTGGTTCATCTTCTGGGAGCTGAGCCTCGTGCCGGCGTATTTTCTCATCAAGCTGTGGGGCGGTCCGGGCGCGGCGCGGGCGGCGCACCAGTTCTTCATCTACACCATCGGCGGGAGCGCCTTCTTGCTGCTCGGCTTCGCGGCGATCTACGCGGCCACCGGCACGCTGGATTTCACGCAACTTGCCGCCGGCGCGCTGGCCGGCCGGCTGGGCGGCCCGTGGAGCACGGTGGTGTTTCTCGGGGTCTTTCTCGGACTGGCGGTCAAGGTGCCGCTGTTCCCGTTTCACACCTGGCTGCCGCCGGCCTACGCCGAGGCGCCGACCGGCGTGGCGATGTTTCTCACCGGCGTGATGTCCAAGATGGGCGTCTACGGCTTCATCCGCATCCTCTGGCCGCTGTTTCCGGGGCAACTCCACGCCGCGTCCGGCGTGCTGCTCTGGCTGGCGCTCGGCGGCGTGGTGTTCGGCGCGCTGGCCGCGCTGGCGCAGACCGACCTGAAGCGGATGGTGGCTTATTCCTCGGTCAACCACGTGAGCTACTGCCTGCTCGCGCTGTTTGCGGTCGCGGGCGCGACCGGGCGGGCGAGCGGCGTCGCGGGGCCCGCGGCGGCGGCGCTCGACGGCGCGCTGCTCCAGATGTTCAACCACGGCGTCACGGCCGCCGCGCTGTTCTTCTGCGTCGGCGTGCTGGAGGCGCGGGCCGGCGGCCGGCGCGGGCTCGGCGATTTCGGCGGGGTGCGCGCGGCGGCGCCGGTGTTTGCCGGGCTGTGCGGCATCGCGCTGTTTGCGTCGCTCGGCCTGCCCGGCCTTAACGGCTTCATTAGCGAGTTCCTGATCTTCCGCGGCGTGTTCGGCCTGGCGCCGGGGATGGCGGCGGCCGCCTGCCTGGGCCTGCTGGTGACCGCGGTGTTCCTGCTGACCTTCTACCAGCGCGTGTTCCACGGACCGCCGGCGCCCACGGCGAAAGGTTTCGCCGACCTCAAGGGGCTGGAGTTGGCGGTGCTGGCGCCGGCCGTGGCCGTGATGTTCCTCGTCGGCGTGCTGCCGCAACTCGTCATCGGTCTGATCAACCCGCTGGTCACGGCGTGGGCCGGCCGGCTGCCGCTGCCATGAGTCTGCTGCCCTGGACCATTTACCTGTCGCTGGGCGGCGCGCTGCTGGTGCTCGTCGCCGGGGCGCGGTCGGCGGCGGCGGCGCGCGGGCTGGCGCTGGCCGTGGCGCTGGCGGGGTGGGGCGTGACGTTGGGGGCGGCGGTCGGCTTCGTGCCGGGGCCCGGCCTGCAGACCCTGGTCGACGTGGCGTGGCTGCCGGAGTTCGGCGTGCGCTACCACCTTGCCGTCGACGGAATCAGCCTGACCCTCCTGCTGTTGACGGGCCTGGCCGCCACCGCCGGGGTGTTGTTTTCCTGGAACATCAGCGAGCGGGTCGGCGAGTTCTTCGCCCTCTATCTCACGCTGATCGCCGGCGTGTACGGCGTGTTCCTGAGCGCCGATGCGCTGCTGTTGTTCGTTTTCTACGAGCTGGCCATCGCCCCGAAATATTTCCTCATCGCGATCTGGGGCTCGACCCGCCGCGAGTACGGCGCGATGAAGCTCGTGCTGTACTCCTTCGCCGGCAGCGCGCTGGTGCTGGCCGGGTTGTTGTGGGCCCATGCGGCGGGCGGCGGCGCGGGCTTCGGGCTCCCGGACCTGGCGGCGGGCCATTACTCGCACAGTCAGCAGATCGGGATGTTTGCGCTCGTGTTTCTCGGCTTCGCCGTGCTGGCCGGCCTCTTTCCCTTCCATACCTGGGCGCCGACCGGCCACGTGGCTGCGCCGACGGCCGTCTCGATGCTGCTGGCGGGCGTGGTGATGAAGCTGGGAGCCTACGGCTGCCTGCGCGTGGCCATGCCGCTGTTTCCGGCGGGATTGGCCTTCTGGCAGCCGGTGATCGCGTGGCTCGCGGTGGCGGGCATCGTCTACGCCGGCCTGGTGGCGCTGGTGCAGGACGATTTCAAGTTCGTGATCGGCTACTCCAGCGTGAGCCACATGGGCTTCGTCCTGCTCGGACTGGCGGCGGCCAACGCGCGGGCGGTGAGCGGCGCGGTGCTGCAGATGTTTTCGCACGGCGTCATTGCCGGGCTGCTGTTCGCCGTCGTCGGCCGGATGGTCTACGACCGCACGCACACGCGGCGGTTGCAGGACCTGCGTACGCTGCCGCTGCACCGGCTGCTGCCGTTCGCCGCCGGCACCTTCGTGCTCGCCGGCCTGGCGTCCATGGGCCTGCCCGGCTTCAGCGGTTTTCCCGCGGAACTCCTCATCCTGGTCGGCGCGTGGAAGACGTCGCCGGCCTGGGCGCTGGTAGCCGCCGCCGGCGTGCTGATCGCCGCGGCCTTCACCCTGCGGGTGATGCAGCTCGCCTTTTTCGGCCAAACGGGCGGGCCGCCGGCCGGCCCCGTCCCGCCCGAGCGCGTTGGGGTCAACCCGCTCCACCGATTGCCGCCGATCACCTGGCCGGAACGTGCGGGTGCCCTGTTGCTGCTCGCCGCCACGGTGGGGGTCGGCCTGAGGCCGGATTTGTTGCTCAACTGGATCGGGCCCAGCCTGCAGTCGTCGCTGATGCAGGCGGCGTTGAAAGGAGGGGCGCCGTGACCGGTTACTACGCGGACCTGGCCGGCGCGCTCCGGCCGGAGGCGGCACTGGTGGCGGGTGCGCTCGCGGTGCTGGGCCTCGATCTGACCTGGTTGCGGCGGCGGCCGGCGGCAAGCCGGCTGCGCGCCGCGGCCGGCACGGCCGCCCTGGCTGTGGCGGCCGCCATCCTGCTCGTGCTGGTGGGCGGACGCAGCGGGGCCGTTCCCGGCGGCGCCTTGCTGGTGGATGCGCTCGCGGTGGCGGCGCGTCTCGGCGTGCTCGGGCTGGCATTGCTGGCGCTCGGCGTGGTCGCCGGCGCGGTGCCGCTGCGGCATCCTGCCGAGTACGTCGCCGTCCTGCTGTTTGCCACCGCCGGGTTCACGCTGATGGCCGCGGCCAACCAACTGTTGCTCGCCTTTCTGGCCCTCGAACTGGCGAGTCTCTCGCTTTACGTGCTGGCCGGTTTCGACAAGACGCGGCCGGAGTCGGCCGAGGCGGCGCTCAAGTATTTCCTGTTTGGCGGCATGGCGGCGGCGTTCCTGCTTTTCGGGTTCAGCCTGCTGTACGGGTTGACCGGCTCAATCGACTTCCCGGCCGTCGGCGCGGTGCTGGCGCATCCGCCCGGCGGCAGGTTGCCGATCGCGGCGCTCGTGATGGTGCTGGTCGGCTTCGGCTTCGAGATCGCGGCGGCGCCGTTCCATTGGTGGGCGCCCGACGTCTACGAGGGCGCGCCCGCGCCGTCGGCGGCGCTCATCGCCTCCGCCTCGAAGCTCGCCGGCTACACGCTGTTCGCGCGGCTGCTCTGGTCCGGCGCGGGCGCGGGGACGGCGGGCGGCGCGGGGCCCGGCTGGCTGCCGGCGGTGGCGGTGCTCGCGGGTCTGTCGCTCCTGCTGGGCAATCTCGCGGCGCTGGCCCAGACCAATCTCCGGCGGCTGCTGGCCTATTCGGCCATTGCGCACGCCGGCGCCCTGCTGCTCGGCGTGATGGCGGCCGGCCAGGCCGGCCCGGGGCCATGGTTTTACTATGCCGCCACGTACGGTCTCGCCACCCTCGGCGCCTTCGGGGTGATCGCCATGGTCGAGCGCGACGGCGGTTGTCAGCGGTTCGAGGATCTCGCCGGCCTGCACCGGCGCTCACCGCTGCTGGCCGCGTGCCTGCTGGTGTTCGTCCTGTCGCTGGCCGGCATTCCGCCGCTGGCGGGTTTCTGGGGCAAGTTCATGGTGTTCGCCGCGGCGCTGCGGCTGGACGGCCCGACCGGGCCGGCGGGCGGGCTCGCGGTGC
>CAZAFS010000252.1:0-5317 GCA_964484165.1 uncultured Opitutaceae bacterium
GCGCGGGGCCGCCATTGTCAAGCAGGTGCTGACGTTCGCCCGTGGAGTCGAAGGCGAGCGGGTGCCCCTGCAGCCGCGCCATCTGCAGGCGGAAATGGAAGGACTCGCCGCCGAGACCTTTCCCAAGAACATCCGGGTTGAATCCGACGCGGCGGCCGATCTTTGGCCGGTGCTGGGCGACGCCACGCAACTGCATCAGGTCTTGCTGAACCTGTGCATCAACGCCCGCGATGCCATGCCGGGCGGCGGCGTCCTCACCCTGCAAGCCGCCAATGTCGTGCTCTCCCGGGAGGCGGCGGAGAAAATACCGGGCGCGCGGCCGGGTTCCTTTGCCTGTCTGCGCGTCACCGACACCGGCACCGGCATTCCGCCGGAAATCGCGGCGAAGATCTTCGAGCCGTTTTTCACGACCAAGGGCGTGGGCAAAGGCACTGGCCTGGGGTTGTCCACCGTGCTGGGCATCGTGCGCAGCCATGGCGGCTTTATCCGGGTCGCCAGCAAAGTCGGGCAGGGCACCACCTTTGAACTGTATCTGCCCGCCACGAAGGGCGAGCCGGTCGCGGTCAAAAAGGACTCGGCCACACCGTTGCCTCACGCGCGCGGCGAAGGCATCCTCTTGGTGGACGACGAAGCCGCCGTGCGCGAGGTGGCGCGCCAGGCGCTGGTGGAATTCGGGTACGAGGTGATAACGACCGGACGCGGAAGCGAGGCCCTCCGAATCTTCCAGGAACGCCGGCAGGAAATCCAATTGGTGCTGACCGACATGTTGATGCCGGAGATGGACGGACCGACCTTGATCGCCGCCCTACGCGTGCTCGATCCCGCGGTCAAGATTGTCGGTATCACCGGCATGGGCGACACGACGGGCATGAGCGGCCTGAAGATGCTGGCGTTGTCGGCCGTGCTGACGAAGCCATTCACGATCAAACAACTTCTGGCGGTCATCCGGGAAGCACTGCCGGCGACGGCGGGTCATGAAAGAGCCGTCTGATCAGATTTCGTCCGGTTTGGAGGTTGCGAGATTATGGAGTTCACTGCATAGTCGCATTAGTCGACCGGACGCGCCTGGCGGCCCGCGACCAACAAGGCTTGGGCATCGCCCGCCGCCACCGGAACCCCCCGGCCGGCAACGAAAGACCTGGCATGCAACCGGCAGTTTCATGGGTCGCAATTGGCGGCATCGCCGCCGGGCACGGCGGCTGGTTTTTTGCAGCCCTTCTGGAAACGCTGGCGGGCGGGGACCGGCCAAACCCGAAGCAGCAGGCGCGTGAAGAATGAATGGGGAATCATCCAACGCCGGTCGTCGGGATTCGGGCATAGCAGGATGGCTGTTGGCTCTGATCTTTGTCTGCTTGGCCGCGGGCATCGTGGCGGCCGGCCGCTATTATTACCGGAATTACGAGAAGCACTACCGTTCCGTGGTTGAGAGCGAGCTCTCCGCCATCGCGGATCTGAAGGTGGGCGAGTTGGTGCGATGGCGCAAAGAGCGCTTGGGCGATGGCGCCATGCTGTTCAGGAACGCCGCCTTCTCCTCCCTGGTGCGCCGCGTTATTATTGAGAAGCAGGTGGATCCGGAAGCTCAACACCAGCTTCAGACATGGGTCGAAAAATACCAGACGGCAAATGAATATGACAATGTTCGCCTGCTTGATGCGCAAGGCGTCGCTCGCATATCAGTCCCAACCGACCGGGCCCCGATGTCTTCCACGATCTCGCGACGCATTCCGGAAGTCCTGCGGTCGGGCCAGATGGCGTTTCAGGATTTCTACCGGAACGAACACGACCAGCGGGTCTATTTGGCGGTTCTGGTCCCCATTCTTGCCGAGTCAGAGGCCAGCCCTCCGCTGGGCGTGCTCGTCTTGCGCATCGATCCCGAAACCTATCTCTACCCCTTGCTCAAGCGCTGGCCCACGCCCAGCCTGACCGCCGAGACCCTGCTCGTCCGCCGGGAGGGCAATGAGGTCGTCTTTCTGAATGAACTCCGGTTTGGAAAAAACACCACCCTGACCCTGCGCAGAGCTCTGGACCAGGTGGCACTGCCTGCGGCTCGGGCCGCCTTAAAGCAAGAAGGCATCATGGAGGGCAAAGACTACCGGGGTGTGCCGGTGGTGGCGGCTCTGCGCATCATTCCCGATTCGCCGTGGTCGCTGGTCGCCCGCATGGACGCCGCGGAAGTGTATGCGCCGCTGCGCGAGCGACTCTGGCTGATGGTCGCGCTCATCGGCGTCGTGCTATTCGGCGCGGGCGCCGGGATCGCCTTGCTCTGGCGGCAGCAGCGGGTCCGGTTTTACCGCGAACGACACGAGGCCACCGGGGCGTTGCGCGAGAGCGAGGAAAGGTTTCGAATCCTCTTCGAGGAGGCAGCGGACATCGTAATTCAACTGGAGATCACGCCTGCAGGCATGCCCGTGATCCGGGATGCGAACAGCGCGACCTTCAAGATCCTCGGTTACGAACGGGACGAGCTGATTGGCCAACCGGTGTCTGCCATCGAGGCGGCGCCCGATGCCTCCCAAGCCGTCGTTGAGAGGCGGCGAAATCTCCTTTCCGGAATGGGGACCATGTTCGAGACCACGCACCGGTGCAAGGACGGCACGATCCGGGATTTCGAGTGCTCGGTGACGGAGATGCAAATCGGTGCGAAGACTTCCGCCATTTCGGTCGAGCGCGACATCACGGAGCGCAAGCGGGCGGAGGAGGCGCTGCGGAAGAGCGAGCGCCGGTACCAGTCGCTCGCGGAAGTCTCGCCGGTTGGCATCTTCCGGACAGATGCGCAGGGTCAGACCACTTACGTCAATCCGCGTTGGTGCGAGATTTCCGGACTGTCCGTGGCAGACGCGTTGGGCGACGGCTGGTTGCGCGCGGTGCATCCGGAAGATCGGGAAAAGCTCGCCCAAGGTTGGCAGGTCGCCGCCGAAGCTCACCGCACCTCAACCGGCGAATATCGCTTTATCCATTCCGATGGAACCCTCGCCTGGGTCATGGGACAGGCCGTACCGGAAAAAGACCAGGCCGGCCGTATCGTCGGATACGTGGGCACAGTCACTGACATCACCGAGAGCCGGAAGACCGACGTGGCGCTGCGGGAATCGCAGGCGTTTTATCATTCGCTCGTGGCGCAACTGCCCGCCGGGGTTTTTCGCAAAGACCGTGAAGGCCGCTATGTTTTTGTCAGCCCCTGGTTCTGCCGGCTCAAAGGCATGAAGCAGGAAGAGTTTTTGGGCAGAACGCCTCCGGAAGTTGCCGCCAGCGAAACCGCGAAACGGGACCCAACAGGCCGGGCAATCAAGTATGCCCTCGATGGGACGGATCAACATGCCCGGATCATGCAAACCGGCAATCCCGTTGAGTTGGTGGAGGAGTATACGGATTCTGCCGGGAGGAAGCAGTTTGTGCATGCCCTAAAAAGCCCCGTCTTTGGCTCGGCCGGTGAGATCATTGGCACCCAGGGAATCCTGTTTGACATCACGGTACGCAAGCAGGCCGAGGAAGCGCTGCGGCAGGAACAGGCCCTGTTTAACAATCTCGCCAGCACGATCCCCGACCACATCTATTTCAAGGACCGGAAGAGCCGCTTTGTCCGCATCAATGCCAGCATGGCGCAGCGCTTCGGCCTGCGCGATCCGGCCGAGGCGGTCGGCAAGACCGACTTCGACTTGTTCAGCGAGGAGCACGCCCGGCAGGCCTACGAGGGCGAGCAGCGGATCATGGCCACCGGCGAGCCGATCATCGGCCTCGTGGAGAAGGAAACGTGGCCGGACGGCCACGTCACCTGGGTATCCACGACAAAAGTCCCCCTGCGCGACGCGGACAGCAACATCACCGGACTGGTGGGCATCTCGCGCGACATCACCGAGCACAAGCAGGCAGAAGAACGCATTCGGGAGCAGGCGGCACTGCTCGACAATGCGAATGACGCCATCTACGTCACGACTCTCGACTGCACGGTCCTCTATTGGAACCGGGGCGCCGAGCGGATTTATGGCTGGACCAGCGCCGAGGCGTTGAACCAAAAAACCACGGAATTGATCTCCCCTGATCCTGCCGCAGCGGAGGCGCTTGCCGCGATCCTGCTGAAAGATGAGGGCTGGTCCGGAGAGCGGCGGCAGATTACCAAGAGCGGAGGGATGGTGGAGGTATTCAGCCGGCTGACGCTCGTGCGCAACGAGGCGGGCCAGCCGCAATCGGTCTTTGCGATCAACACCGACATCACGGAAAAAAAGCAGCTCGAAGCCCAGTATCTCCGCGCCCAGCGGCTGGAGAACATCGGGGCGCTCGCCAGCGGCATTGCCCACGATCTGAACAACGTCCTGGCGCCGATCGTCATGGGCGCGCCGTTGTTGCAGGAAATGGTGAAGGACGAGACAGCGCGCCACCTGATCAAAATGATAGAAACCAGCGCGCAGCGCGGGGCCGCCATTGTCAAGCAGGTGCTGACGTTCGCCCGCGGAGTCGAAGGCGAGCGCGTGCCCCTGCAGCCGCGCCATCTGCTGGCGGAGATGGACGAACTCGCCGCCGGGACCTTTCCCAAAAGCATCCGAGTGGAATCCGACGCGGCGGCCGATCTTTGGCCGGTGCTGGGCGACGCCACGCAACTGCATCAGGTCTTGCTGAACCTGTGCATCAACGCCCGCGATGCCATGCCGGGCGGCGGCGTCCTCACCCTGCAAGCCGCCAATGTCGTGCTCTCCCGGGAGGCGGCGGAAAAAATGCCGGGCGCCCGGCCGGGTTCCTTTGTCTGCCTGCGCGTCACCGATACCGGCACGGGCATTCCGCCGGAAATCGAGGCGAAGATCTTCGAGCCATTTTTCACGACCAAGGTCGCGAGCAAAGGCACCGGCCTGGGGTTGTCCACCGTGCGGGGCATCGTGCGCAGCCATGGCGGCTTTCTCCGGGTCGCCAGCAAAGTCGGGCAGGGCACCACCTTTGAACTGTATCTGCCCGCCACGAAGGCCGAGCAGGTCGCGGTCAAAAAGGCCTCGGCCACGCCGTGGCCTCACGCGCTCGGCGAAGGCATCCTCTTGGTGGACGACGAAGCCGCCGTGCGCGAGGTGGCGCGCCAGGCGCTGGTGGAATTCGGGTACGAGGTGATAACGACCGGACGCGGAAGCGAGGCCCTCCGAATCTTCCAGGAACGCCGGCAGGAAATCCAATTGGTGCTGACCGACATGTTGATGCCGGAGATGGACGGACCGACCTTGATCGCCGCCCTACGCGTGCTCGATCCCGCGGTCAAGATTGTCGGTATCACCGGCATGGGCGACACGACGGGCATGAGCGGCCTGAAGACGCTGGCGTTGTCGGCCGTGCTGACGAA
>CAZAFS010000253.1:0-5302 GCA_964484165.1 uncultured Opitutaceae bacterium
CGCCGCCAGCGTTGCATCTTCCGGCGGCGTCGCTTAGCCATGGCTGTTTTTCGCCCACGCCATGGATGCCGCCCGCTTCGCCCAACCGCAGATCCTGAACCAGCCGGTGTACCAGCCGGGCAAGCCGATCGCGCAGGTGGCGCGGGAATTCGGCCTTGATCCGGCGCGGATCGACAAGCTGGCCTCCAACGAGAATCCGCTCGGGCCCTCGCCCAAGGCGATGGCGGCGGCGGCGGTCGCGCTGCGCGAGGTGAATTTCTACCCCGACGGCGCGTGCTGGGATCTCACCGGCCGGCTGGCCGAGCGCCTGCAGGTCGGCCGCGACCAACTCGTCTTCGGCAACGGTTCCAACGAGGTGCTTGAACTCGCGGCCCACGTCTTTCTCGGTCCGGGCACGGAGGCCGTGATGGGAGCGCACAGTTTCGTGGTGTACCGGCTCGCGACCCGGTTGATGGGCGCGAAGACGGTCGAGGTGCCCATGCCCGGCCTCCGGCACGACCTTGCGGCCATGCGCGCCGCCGTCACCCCCCGCACCCGCGTGGTGTTTGTCGCCTGCCCGGACAATCCCACCGGCACGGTCAACTCCGAGGCCGAGCTGGTGGCGTTTGCCCGCGGCCTGCCCGAGGACGTGCTCTTTGTGCTCGACCAGGCCTATGCCGAGTACCAGGAGCGGGCGCCTGATCTGCGGCCGCTCATCGCCGAGGGGCGGCCGGTGATGTGCACCCGGACCTTTTCCAAGATCTACGGCCTGGCCGGCCTGCGCGTCGGCTACGGCTGCACCCGGCCCGACGTCGCGGCGTTGCTCCAGCGCGCTCGCGCCCCGTTCAACGTCAACGCGGTGGCGCAGGCGGCGGCGGTGGCCGCGCTGGACGATGCCGACTTCATGCGCCGCAGCCGCGAAAACAACCGCGCGGGGATGGCGCAGCTCACGGCCGGATTCCGCGCGCTCGGCCTCGAGTGGGTGCCGTCCGAGGCAAACTTCATCTTGGTACGGGTGCCGGATCCGGCCAAGGCGTTCGGCTTCCTGCAGGCGCGGGGCACCATCGTGCGGCCGTTCGGCGACCTGCCGGAGCACGTGCGCATCACCGTGGGCACCGCCCCGCAGAACGAGCGCTGCCTGGCCAACCTCCACGCGTGGCTCGCCGCCCGCGCCTAGGCCCCTGGCGGACCCTTCCCGGCGCGGCTCAGAGCGTGTCCAGCCACGCGCGGGCGAGACCGGCGACAAGGCCGAAGAGGTGGCCCTCCCACGAGGTGCCGTCGCGAACCGGTTTCACGCCGGCGAGCATGCCGCCGTAAAACAGGAGCACCCCCCCGGCCACGAGCAGGTCGGAGGTCGTCTTCGTGAACCAGGCGGTGGCGAGCAGGTAGCCGAGGAAACCAAAAATCACGCCGCTCATGCCGACGTGCGAAGCTTTGCGCCCGAACAGCCACAGCAGCCCGCCCTGCGCGAGCGCGATCGTCACCGCCACCTCGACGAACTGCGCCTCATTGCGGCGAAGCACCAGCGCGCCGAGGACGATAAACGGCGGCAGGTTGGCGGCCAGATGCGCCACGTTGGCATGCACGAACGGCGCGGTGAGGATCCCGAACAGCCCCGAGGCCTGCCGCGGCACGACCCCGAGGCGTGCGGCCGACTTGCCCGCCACCAGCGTCACGATCGTACCCGCCACCATCGCCGCCGCCGGCCACGAGAGATAGCACCACGGGGCCGCAAAATAGAGTCGGTGGAGAAACTGGAGGACGGGGTCCACGCGGACAGGGCAAGACTGGGGGATTTAGGCGAAGGATGAAGAAGAAACGCTCGCCCGCGCGGACCGGCTGGAACGGGATCGCGAGCACCTGTCGGCCGTAGCCTGATGTGAAGGCCGAAGCTCGCGCCTACCGGCACATTGGGCTGGTTCAATGCCTGGTGACGTAGGGCTCGATGGGCCGGAAGCCCGGCCGGGCGCATGCCGCATCGCGCGCGCCGGCGTCGGCGAGCAGAAACGCGGCGTAGCCACCAAAGCCTCCGCCGCAGTATTTGCCGGCCAGCGCGCCCGGCAGGTCCGCGGGCAGGGGCGCCATGCCCTCGGCGAGTTGCACCGCGTACGACTGCCGCATCGCATCGGCCAGCAGCGCGAGATCCTGCCGCCACACCGCGTCGCGGGCGGTCCGGCCGGCGCGCCCGATCGCGGCGAAATCGCGCGGCCGCTCGGTGAGGTCGGGGGTGGAGTGCGACTGGCCGGTCCAGAGCAGCGCCAGCCGTCCGCGCAGCAGCTCGCCGTCGGTCTTCAGCTCCAGCTCGGGCCGCGGGCCGCTGCGCCACACGCACAGGCCGGTTTCGGCGATGACCGCCGGGTCCTGCCAGCCCACGCCGAGGTCCAGTTCGGAGGAGACGCCATCCCGGCCGTTGAGCAGGGCCCAGGCGCCGCTGCCGCCCAGGCCGGCGTTGCGCTCGTAGGGCCAGGCCCGCATCGACACGGTGGGGGAGACGGCGCAGTTGACAATGTAGCCGTCGGGTTGCGCAAAGCGGGGCACGTCGAGCCAGCCGCCGGCGAAGTCGACCCGCAACGGGGCTTCCTGCGGCGCGCGGATCCAGCGCACGATCTCGGTCGTGGAAATGGGGGCGAACAGTGGCGGCGTCTTCGGCAGCACGACGTAGCGCGCGCCGGTCCGGGTGCACAGCGCCTGCTTGAGCGGCGTGTACTTGTCGTCCTCCGTCACGGCGAGAATGTCGGGACGCAGGCGCAAAAACTCCTCCTCGAAGTCGAGCCCCTCCGTCAGGCCGGTACCGATGACCACCTCGTCCACCATCTCGAGGGCGGCGATCAGCGCGCGCTTGTGTTCGTCGGGGAGTGAGCTGCGGCGCTGCCGATACCGCCACAACACCTCGGCGGCGGCGAAGGACACGGTGAGATGGTCGCCCAGCGCCCGGGCCTCGCGGAAGAACCGCACATGGCCCGCATGCAGGATGTCGTAGAAGCCGGAGACAAAAACTCTGGTCATGGCTGGCGCCCAGCACGACGCGCCCGGGGCGCCGCGTCAACACGCCGCTGGCCCGGCGCCGCCACCCGCGCAGTACGTCTTTGCCAAACCGACGAAATTCTGGTCCGGTGCCCCATGCGCATCGCCGTTCTGGCCGACACGCACGACCGCTATCCGCCCGCCCTGCCGCGGCGGCTGCGGAGCGCCGATGAGATCTGGCATCTGGGCGACGTGTGCGACCCGACCGTGCTGGCGGAGTTCGAGCAGCTCGGGCCGCCGCTGCGCGTGGTGCTGGGCAATTGCGACTGGCATCCGGCCTGGCCGCGGGAGTGGCGGGTCGAGCGCGGCGGCCTGCGCTTCCTGTTGACGCATGTGCCGCCGGCCCGGACGCCGGCCCGCACGGACGTCGTGCTCCACGGCCACACCCACATGCCGCGCGATGAAACCGATGCGCACGGCGTGCGCTGGCTCAACCCCGGTGGCGTGTCGCGTCCCCGCGGCGGCGCGCCGCCAAGCTTCGCCTGGCTGACCGTCGAGCCGCGGCGGCTGGAGTGGCGGATCATGCCGCTCTAGATCGCGATGAAAAAGACCCTGCCCAATCTGTTGAGCGCATTGCGGATCGTGCTTTCCGCCGTGATGGTGGCGGTGGCGGGGGCGACCGGGTCGCGGCGCTGGTTTCTGATCCTGTTGGGCGCCGCGCTGGTGACGGACGCATTCGACGGCTTTCTCGCCCGGCGGTGGCGCGTGGTATCGGATCTGGGCCGCCGACTCGACAGCTGGGGGGATTATGTGATGACGGCGGCGGCGGTGGCCGGGATCTGGCTGTTGTGGCCGGAGACGGTGCGGAGAGAATGGCCGTGGTTTGTGACGGCGGTGGTGGGATCTTTTGCCATCGTGATCTACGGCTTCGTGCGGTGGCGGCGGGTGCTCGGTTATCACACGTGGCTGGCCAAGGCGATGGTGATCGGGCTGCCGATCACGGTGGCGATGCTTCTGGCCGGAGGGTCGGCGGCGCCTTTTCACGTCGCCGTGCTGTTGCAGGTGCTGTGCGGGACCGAGGAGTTGATGATCGCATTCCTTCTTCCAGGGTTTTCCGGAGAGATGCCCAGCCTGGGGCACGCCCTGCGCCGGCGCCGGGAGGAGACGGCGAAGCGGGGGTGAATCCTGCTCCGGGCCGCGGGTGAAGATCGAACTGCTGACAAACCAGACCGCTGGCGCAATGAAGTCCGTGGCGGGTGTTGATGCAAACCGGGCCGGCTGGGGTTCGCATTCAACCGCCGCGCTGGAAGCCGTAGGCGCGCTCGACGCGGGCGATCCGCACCTCGTAGGCGTCGTACCAGGTTTCGCGTCCGCCGCGCTGGGCGCGCTGGTGCTCGGCATCCTGTTTCCAGGCGCGGATGGCTGCCTCGTCGCGCCAGTAGCTCACGGTGATGCCGGTGCCGTCGGGCCCGCGCACGCTTTCGAGGCCGAGGAAGCCGTCGTAGGCCGAACCCATTTCCTCCATCTTTTTCGCCATGGCGCCGTAACCCTGGTCGCCCTCCGTGCGCCGCGAGGTGAAGATCACGGCGTAATAGGGCGGGGCGGGGGTGCGGGCGGGGCCGGAGGGTGCGCTCATGCCCGGCAAGCTAGCGGCCGGGCCGGGCAAGGCAAATTGGGCGACGCCGCGGCGCGAAAAGTCCACTGGTCTTTGCCGGCGAAAATGTTTTAGTGCGCCCGCAAGGATGGCCGAACCGCAGACTTCATTTTCCACTTCGGTCGGGGCGACGGTGGCCGACTTCATGTTTGTCCACAGCGACCGCGCGCGCCGGTACCGGCTGACGCTGCGGCGTGACGGCGTGGCGGTGGCGACGATCCCGCGGCACGGCTCGGAGCGCGCGGCGCGGGAGTTTGTGGCCCGGCACCGCCGCTGGCTGGAACGGGCGCGGGCGCGGCAACTGGCCCGGCCGCGGCCCGCCGAGGTGTGGCGGCCCGACACCCTGGTGCTCTGGCGCGGGGATCTGCAGCCGATCCGGGTGGCGGCGGCGGCCGGCCGGCCGATGGTCTGCCTCGGGGCCGACGTGTTTCGGGTGCCGCGGCTCGACGACAACCTGCGGCCGGCGCTCGAGGCGCAGTTTGCGCGGCGGGCGCGCATCGAGCTGCCCGCGCGCACTTGGGAGCTGGCGGCGCAGACCGGCACCGGGATTAAGCGGGTTTCGATCCGCAATCAGCGCTCGCGCTGGGGCTCGTGCTCGGCCGGCGGCACCATCTCGCTCAACTGGCGACTGGTGCAGGCGCCGGAGGCGGTGCGCGACTACATCATTTACCACGAGCTGATGCACCTGCGGGAGATGAATCATTC
>CAZAFS010000254.1:0-5298 GCA_964484165.1 uncultured Opitutaceae bacterium
CCGGGCCCGCGGATCGGCACGCCGTCCGTCAGCACGCGGCCCTCGTCGGGCATCTCGAGCCCGGCGACCACGTTGAGCAGGGTCGACTTGCCGCAGCCGCTCGGCCCGACCAGGCAGACAAACTCGCCCTCGTTGACGAGCAGCGTGATGCGGTCCAGCGCGTGCACGCTGCCGCGGTCGGTGCGAAACGTCTTGGACACGTTCTCCACGACCAGCTTGGCGCTGGGCGTGACGTCGAGTTCCTGCTGCAGGGTCATGGTTTTCCGGAGAAGAGGCGGTCGAGGGGAATCGCATCGCGCAGGAAGCCGGCGCCCTGCGCATCCGCGACCAGGCCGGCGATCTGGGCCGGCTCGAGCCGGGCGGTGAAATGCAGCCGGTGCCAGGCGCCGGCCACGAGTTCGGCCCGCATTTCGCGGCCGACCGTGGCGCTCAGCCCGGCCCGCACGAGTTCCCGCGCCTCGGTCTCGTGCTGCCCGATCCAGACGGTCAGCTCGGCGTGCGCGTCCCGGAACCGGGCGGCGAGGTCCGGATGTTCGCGGAGGAAGCGGACGCTGGAAACCAGCAGCGTGACCACGGCGTCGTTCTGCTCGAGAAACACCCGGCCATGGGCTTCCTGCTCCAGCCGCGACACCCAGGGTTCGACCGTCCAGACCGCGTCCACCCGCCCCGTGGTTAGCGCCATGAGCTGGTCAGGATTCGCGGTGGGCACAACGAGCACGTCGCCGCCGGTCTGGGTCACCTTAAAACCCTGCTTTTGCAACCAGGCGCGGGCGGCCACGTCCTGCGTGTTGCCAAACTGGGGCGTCGCGACCCGTTTGCCGCGGAAATCCGCCGGCGTTTTGATCCGGCCATCGCCCGCCACGACGAGCGCCGCGCCGCCCTCGGCGGCGCCGGCCAGCACGCGGATTTCGTCGCCACGCGACCGGATGTAGGCGTTGAGCGCCGGGTTGGGGCCGACATAGGTCAGGTCGATCGAGCCGGCGAACACCGCCTCCATCGCGCTGGGGCCGGCGTTGAAGGCGTACCACTGGATCTCGACGTCGGGGCCGAGGCGCGCTTCGAACCAGCCGTGCCCCTGGCTGGTGGTCCGGCTGCCGATCACGCCCTGGGCATGGGTGACGTTGGGAAAATAGCCGACCCGGATCACCGTCTTCTCGGCGCGGGCCGCGAGGGGCAGCAGGGAAAGCAGGAGGAGCAGAGGCATCAGTTTCACGGGTGGAAGGGGTCGCGGCGGGAATCAGAATGAAAGCTGGAGCCGGCTGAGGAGGACCTTCTCGTCCTGGCGCAGGATCTGGGTCGACGACGGCGACGCGGGCAGGTCGAAATGCGTCTGGAAATAATCCAGCGAGGTGCGGACGGTGCCGCTGAGGTACCAATTTATCCCGAGGCTCGCCGCGGACGCTTCGCCGGCGTTGGTCGTGGGCGAGGCAAAGAGCGGAAAGGTGTTCGGATCGAGCTTGAGATTCGAGTAGCGCGCCACGATTTGCCAGGCGCCCCACGTGCCGTTCTCCCAGCTGAAGGGCTGCCGGGGCGCGAGGCTGGAAAACGAGGCCTCCTCGCCGGTGAGCACATAGCCCGTGACAAGCTGCCAGGCCCGGTGCGCCAAGCCGGCTTTCGCGCCGGTCGCGCTCGACCGGACATTCACGGCGGAGACGGCGTATTCGCCAAGCGCCCCGAAGGCGCCGTTGTAGTAATAGGCCTGGGGTGAGAGCCGCCAAGTTGGGCCGTCCGCCACCACCGAGCTGTTGTACTTGAAGAAGGTCTGCTGGCCCTCGGTCTTGTAGCCGGCCGTGACGGCGGCCGAGCCCTTCTGGCGGCCGAAGCTGCCCGCCACGCCCAGTCCCAGGCCCCGCCAGGATGAATTCTTGTCGTTTTTGAACGGCTGGGCGAAGACGCGTCCGACCGCGTCCTTATCGTTGTCAAAATCCACGTTGCTTGTGTTCGCGGCGTCGGGCACGCCATTGAAAACGCCCAGCGCGTAAGTGATGCGGCCGTCGCCGAAGGTGCCGCCAACCTGCACGCCGAGATCGCGGTTCGGCACGAGATCGGAGACGAGGGACCGCTCCGCAAAAAACGTCGCCGAGTCCGATTGCAGCAATTCGAGGCCGACGGGCTCCTTGAAGCGGCCGATCTTGAATTGCAGGGCGCTGCTCGGAGCAATGGTGAAATTGGCATCGAGCAGGCTCACCGAACTGCCGCCGAGCTCGGGTATGATCTGGAACGAATAAATCCGGCCGAGCGTGCCCTCCGAAATGAGGCGGGCGCGGCGCAGCACGAAGGAATTGTTGTAGACCCCGCCGCCATCGCCGAAGTACAGGCGGGAGTCGAGCTGCACGAGGCCGCCGAAGCGGATGGCGCTCGCGCCGTCGGCGGACGCGAGCGAAAAGCCCTTGTCGCTGACGGTCACCCGGGACGCCGTCTTGGCCGCAGCGGCGTCCTGCTGCTCCTTGAGCCGCTGTTTGGTTTCGAGTTCGTGCAGTCGCTGGTCGAGCAGCTGGATCTGGGCGCGCAGGGCTTTGATTTCCGCGTCGGTGTCGTCGGCGGCACCACGCGTGAGCATGACCGTGGACAGTGCGGTGAAGGCTGCGAGCGCTCGAACCAGGCGAGAATGGGTCAGTCTCATATCGCGTAATCACCCAAAAGATTGTCGATCATGCCCTCCACGGGGTGAAGGCTGCCCGCCGGAGCCGTGCCGGCCCGGGCCGGGCGGCGGACGCGGTCAGCCGCGGACGGCGCCGGCTGGGCAAACGGCAGCCGCACACCATCGCGGCGCATCTTGCGCAGCGTCACCTCCACCACATCGGCCAGCGAATACCGGTCGAGAATGCTGGCGATGGCGTTCCGCACATCGAGCATGAGCATGCGCAGCCCGCAGTGGTTCTCGTCCGGACAGGAGCACTTCTCGTAGGCGGTCTGGCTCACGCAGCCGATCGGGGCCAGCGGGCCGTCAATCAGACGCACGACCTGGCCAATGGTTATCTTGCGCGCCGGCTGCGCGAGGCGATAGCCGCCCCACTTCCCCCGCCGGCTCTCGACAAACCCGGCCTCCTTCAGCACCTGCATGATCTGCTCAAGAAACTTGGCAGGAATTCGCCCGCTGGAAGACAGTTCTGAAACCTGAACCAACGACCGGCCGACCTCGGCGGCGATGCCGAGATCAATCAGCGCACGCAATGCGTATTCCCCTTTCTTGGAGACCTTCATAAAGCCTACTGATCCAATATAGATTAATCCGATAGACTATTGGCAAGCAAAATTCCCATGAGGTTCTTCCGCTGGCTGCGCCGTCGGTCGCGCGCCCGGCTCCCGGTGCTGTCCCGGTAGGTTTGACCAATTTCCTCGCGTGCCCTTGGCCACCTTTGAAAGACTCCTCGACAGTGGACGAAGGCCGTCACGTTTTCTCGAACCCGGTGACGGACCGAAAAGTGTCTGGCCCGGCAGCGCCGGCATCGTCGCTTTGGAGGCGGACGATCACCCGTGCTCCCGGTCCGGACTCGAGCCCACGACAAACCGGATGGATGCTCCCGACCAATTGACCGCTGCTTCCCGGACCCCGGCCGCCGGGCCGAACCCGGTCGGGATACAGCCGGGCCTGGCGTGGTCCAACACGTTTGCCGCCCTCCAGCACCGCAACTACCGGCTCTTTTTCATCGGCCAGTTGATTTCGCTCACCGGCACCTGGATGCAGAACGTGGCCCAGGCTTGGTTGGTCTACCAACTGACAAACTCGCCGTTCAAATTGGGGGTGGTGGCATTTTCGGCCGGAGTGCCGGTGCTGGCTTTCTCCCTTTGGGCCGGGGTCGTGGCCGACCGGGTGCCCAAGCGTCGGCTGCTTCTGATGACCCAGACGGGCATGATGATCCTCGCCTTCATCCTCTCGGCGGACATGTTCCTCGGCACCGTCCAATGGTGGCACGTCGCGATCCTCGCGTTTCTGCTGGGCACGGCGAACGCTTTCGACGCTCCGACCCGCCAGGCTTTCGTCGTCGAAATGGTGGGACGGCGGGAATTGATGAATGCCATCGCGCTCAATTCCGCGATGTTCAATTCGGCCCGGATCATCGGGCCGGCGCTGGCCGGAGTGACGCTGGCCGCGCTCGGCGCCGCGTGGTGCTTCGCGGTGAACGGCGTCAGCTTTCTGGCCGTGATCGCCGGGTTGGCGCTGATGGACGTGCCGCCGTATGTCGGGGCCGCTCTCGGCGAATCCCCGCTGAAGCAGATGCGGGAGGGGGTCAGCTACATCTGGCATCAACCGGTCGTGCGCCCCCTGATCACACTGGTGGCGGTGTCGAACATGTTCGCGCTTGGTTACATGGCCCTGCTGCCCGCTCTCGCCCAGGATGTCCTCCACGTCGGCACCGTGGGGTACGGCTTCATGACCACGGCGATTGGCGTCGGCGCGCTCGTCGGCGCGCTTGTCATCGCTTCACTCGGTGACTACCAGCGCAAGGGCCTGATGTTGACCGCGGGCAACCTGCTCTTCCCGGTCATGGTCATCGCGTTGTCCGTCTCCCGGTCGTTTCACCTCACCGTGGGGCTGCTGGTGGTGGCCGGCCTCGGGTTCATGACGCAGAACGCCACGGCGAACACCCTCGTGCAGACGACCGTGCCCGACGGCCTGCGGGGCCGCGTCATGAGCGTTTACATGATGGTGTTCCAGGGCTTCTTCCCCATCGGGTCGCTCATCGCCGGCGCGGTGGCCGAGGGTTTCGGCGTTCCGGCGGGCGCCGCCTTTGGCGGGATCATTGCCCTGGCCTACGGCCTGTTTCTGCACTGGCGCGTCCCGCACCTCCGCGCCTTGCGGTAGCACCGATCCGGCGACGTCCCGGTCACTTCTTCTCGTCCTTCTCAGGCCGCCGGAATTCCTTGTGGTCGGTCTTTTGGAGCCGGTCGAGTTCCCCCGCCAGCCGGGCGGCCTCGGCGTTGTTGCCCGCCTTCAGCGCCTCTTCGAGCTGATCCACGGCGGCGACGAATTCATCCATTCTCTTCTGGAAGCTGGCGGCAAAGGCCGCGCGGTCGGGTTCCGGCACGTCGCCCGACTTGAGCGGCGTGTGGGTCCGCGCATCGAGGGCACCGGCTTTAATGGCGGCCAGGAGCTCGAGCGAGGATGCGTTCTGCGCCGAATCGTTGACCTGCTTGCGCAACTGGCGGTAGGCGCGCCCGATCTTGTGCATGTCCTTTTCGATGTCGGTATCGGGCCGGTCCTTCTTCGGCTGGGCGAAGAGGACCGCCGGCGCGATCAACAGGGCGGCGACGAGGAGGAGGTGCGGTTTTTTCATGAGAAAAAGTGCGGCAGGA
>CAZAFS010000255.1:0-5293 GCA_964484165.1 uncultured Opitutaceae bacterium
GGTCCGGATGACCCGGCAGCTGTTCATAATGCGCCAGATAGCGATGCAGCAGGTCATCCTGCTCGCGGAGGTACCGCTCCCAGTCGAACTCGTTCCAGACCAGATCTCCGCACTCGTCCCACTCGTTGTCGAAAAACCCTTCGGTATCAAATTCGCTCATCGCAGCGGCACGTGGTGCCGGTCGCGCAGTGTGGGAACGGAGAGGCGAAAAGCAACGAAAAATCCCGGCGGAGCGGGCCGGAATTTTCGGAAAAAGATCTGCCGGTGGATCGGTCTGCTTTGTCATCGCGAGGCCCGTTCTGCTGGCCAGCAGAACGGGCCAGCCTGTCCTCCGTAGCCTTGGCGAAGGAGGATGGCGATCCAGCCCCGACCAGGGCGGGGTCCAGCCAGCCTTCGCACAGGCTGCGGCTCGGCCCGTCGAAGCGGTCGGCCACGCCGAAGCTCGCAGAGCGAAGGCGGGCTGGATTGCTTCGTCGTCCCGCACCAGCGGGCCGCCTCGCAATGACAGTCTGATCCGATGCCCCATGATTTTGCGGATTGATGAAAAGCCCAATATTGGCAAAATGGCGGGCATGTCGGATGGAAATGACGTTCATCACAAGATCCTGCATTTCTCCGGGAGGGTGCAGGGCGTCGGTTTTCGCTACACCGCCCTGGCGCTGGCGCGGGAATTCGAGGTGGCCGGCTACGTGCAGAATCTGCCCGACGGCCGGGTGCGCCTTGAGGTCGAGGGCGAGGCGTCCGAGGTGGCCGGGTTCGTCGGCGCGCTGGAGGAACAGATGCGCGGCTACGTCCGCGACGTGGAGCGGACCGCCGGGCGCCGCGCGCAGCAGTTCACCGGCTTCACCATCCGCTGAGGTCCGCCGTGAATGCGATTGAGATCGACGGCCTCACCAAGGATTTCGCCGCCGGGCGGAACGGAGTCCGGGTCCGGGCGCTGGACCGCGTGACGCTGCGGGTCGCGGAGGGCGAGGTGGTGGGCCTGCTGGGACCCAACGGTTCGGGCAAGAGCACGCTGCTGAAGATCCTCCTCGGGCTGCTCCCGGCCACGGCGGGAGCCTACCGGCTGTTAGGCGCGGCCGGCACCCCGGCCGGAGTGCGCGCGGTCATCGGTTATCTGCCGGAGGCGCCGGAGTATGCCCCGCACCTAAGCGGATTCGAGGTGGTGTGGTTCCACGCCCGCCTGAGCGGCCTGCCGCGCCCGGGACTGGCGGAGCGGGTCGAACGGGCGCTCGCCGCGGTGGGGCTGGCCGGCGCCGGGCAGCGCCGCGCGGCCGCGTATTCGCGGGGGATGCGGCAGCGGCTGGGCCTGGCGCAGGCGCTGGTGCATGACCCGCGGCTGGTCATCCTCGACGAACCGATGTCGGGGCTGGATCCGGTGGCGATCGACGAAACCGGCCGGTTGATCGGCCGCCTCAAGGCGCAGGGGCGGACCGTGCTGCTCAGCTCCCATCTGCTGGGACAGGTGGCGGAGATCTGCGACCGGGTCGCCCTGCTCGATCGCGGCCGGCTGATTCTGGAGGGACGCGTGGTCGAACTGGCGCGGAGCTGCGAGCAAACCGTCTTGCGGGTGGACCGGCTCCCGGCGGCGGCGCTGGATGAACTGCGCGTCTGGCTGGAGGCGCGGGGTGCGAGGCTGCAGGGCGCGGAGGCGGACCGGCTGGATCTGGAGCGCGCCTTTCTGGCGGCGGTGCAAGGCGACGGGGCGCGGGAACCATGGGCGTCATGAGCGGCCGCTTCTTTTCCGTCGGGCGCAGCGCGTTGATCGCGGGATACACGTGGCGCGAGGCGCTGCACCAGCGGGTGCCGCTCCTGCTCGCGTTCCTGGCGGCGGCGCTGGTGGCCGGCGCCCTGGCGCTGCGTGATTTCAATTTCGGGTCTTCGGAACTGAAGTTTCTCATGGACGCGGGCCTCGGCGCGCAGGCGTTTTTCGGCGCCATCCTGGCGATCGTGGCCACCGTGCAGCTTTTCTTCGCCGACATCGAACGGCGCACGGTGCTCATGGTGCTGGCCCGGCCCGTCCGGCGGGCGGAATTCATCTTCGGCAAGCTGGGCGGCGTGCTTCTGCTGCTGCTGGGCTTCTGCGCGCTGCTGACCGTGCTGCTGCTGGGCCTGCTCTGGTGGCGCGAAACCGCGCTGATGAAGATGTATCCCGACGCCTTTGCGCACGGCCGTCAGGTGCCCTATGCCGGCGTGGCGTGGTGCGGGCTGGTGCAATGGCTCCGGCTCGGCCTGCTGGCCGCGCTAACCCTGCTCGTGGCGAGCTATGCGCGGAGCAGCCTGTTTGCCGTGATGACCGGCTTCTTCATCCTCGTCATCTGCCAGCTGCAGCATCTGGCGCGCGATTGGTACGGCGTGGCGGGCGCGCCGTGGACCCGGGGCGGGGCCCGGCTCCTCGGGATCATCGTTCCCGACTTTCATCTCTTTGACGTCGCCGACAAGGTGGCGGACGGTGGGATGCTCGCGATTGGTCTGGTGGCCGGGCTGGCCGCGTACGCGCTGGCCTACATCGGCGTGCTCGGGCTGCTCGCGTCCTATTGCTTTCATCATCGTGAGCTCTGAGCCGGAACGATGCAGTTGAACCTCGATTTGCTCATGAAGCGATTCGCACCGAATAGTGCATGTAGGGCCGGCGCTCGCCGCCGGGCCGCACCGCCTCAAAAAAAACGGCCTGCCGACAAGCGGCAGCCCTACATTCGTCTGCATGAGTCCGGCTGAGGTCAGGATCGCCGCCGCGATGATTGCGGGCCTGCTGTCGGCCGGGGTGGGCTTGCGGCCCGTGGCGGCGTGGTGCGAAGACGCCGCGCTCGGGCCGGGCAGACCCGACGCGATCGCGGATTTCGGCCCCCGGATGGGGCAGGGGTTGAGTGCCGCCGTGTTCGGCGGATTCCGCGCGCTGGTGGCCGACGGCCTGTGGCTGAAAACCTACCGGGCGTGGTCCGCGGGCGACCTGCCCGCGACCCAGACATTGATCCGGCTGGTGACGGTCGTCGATGACCGGCCGGTCTTTTTCTGGCTGAACGGGGCGCGCATGCTGGCGTACGACATGACCCAATGGCGGCTGGCCCCAACCGGCGTGGCGGGTCCGCCGCCGGCAGCGGTGCGCCGGCGCATCGCGGAGGAACAGGCCGCGCTGGCCCTCCGGTATCTGGAGGACGCGCGGCGCCGGCATCCGGGCAACGCCGCGTTGTGCGTGGAGATGGCGCACATTCATTTGAACCTTCGGGCCGATGTGGCGGCGGCGGCCCACTGGTACCGGCAGGCGGCGGAACTGCCGGACGCGCCCCGTTATGCCGCGCGCATTCACGCGCAGCTGCTGCGGCGGCTGGGCCGGCCGCGCGCGGCGTACGTCTGGCTGTGCCGCCTGCACGCCACGCTGCCGGCGGGCGATCCCGAGGCCATGCCCGATGTCGTCCTCAAGCGAATCCGAGATCTGGAGGAGACCCTGGCAATCCCGGCGGCCGAGCGCTATGCGGCGCCGGCGGTTGCAGCCCGCGCGGCGAACGATAGGTTGACTTGTGAACCGCGCCGTTAGGTATGAATCGCTGACCCCTCCGCATGACCAAACCGAAGGCTGATGCTTCCCCCAACGTCCCTCCGGGCGCCGACATGGCCGAGTCGCGCCACGACCAGGAGGCGAGGCTGCGTCAGCGGGCCCGGGTGATCTGGTTCTTCGGTCTTTCCGGCGCCGGCAAGAGCACGCTGGCGGCGGCGCTGGAGCGCCGCCTGCAGGCGGAGGGTTTCACCACCTGCCGTCTCGACGGGGATGAGGTCCGGGCCGGCCTGAATCGCGACCTCGGCTTCAGCGAAGCCGATCGCGCCGAAAACATCCGCCGCGTCGCCGAAGTGTCGCGGCTGCTCGCGCAGACCGGCATCATCGTGATCAACGCCTTCATCACGCCCACCCGCGCCCTGCGCGACCTGGCGCGGGGCATCGTCGGCGCGGACGACTTCATCGGGGTCTACGTCGAGGCGTCGTGGGACACCTGCCGCCGCCGGGACCCGAAGGGGCTCTACGCCCGGGCCGGCCGGGGCGAGGTGCGCCAGTTCACGGGGCACGATGCGCCGTTTGAGCCGCCGGAGCACGCGGAACTCGTGGTCAACACCGACCAGGAATCGATCGCCCGTTCGCTGGAGCAGGTGTATGCCGGTGTGGCCCCGCGGCTGCGGCCGCCGCCCCGCTGAGGGGCCGCCCCCGCCGTTTTTGTGGCATGAGTTCCTACAACCTCACGCATGTCGAACAGCTGGTGCACGAAGCCGTGTTCGTGCTGCGCGAAGTCCGGGCCCAGTTCGAGCGGCCGGTGCTGCTGTTTTCCGGGGGCAAGGATTCCCTCCTGCTGGTGCATCTCGCCGGCAAGGCCTTCTGGCCGGGCAAGATTCCGTTTCCGCTGCTGCACATCGACACCGGCCAGAATTTTCCCGAGACGCTCGCCTTTCGCGACGCGCTGGTGCGCCGGACCGGCGCGCGTCTGCTCGTGCGCTCGGTGGAGGACTCGATCAAGGCCGGCCGCGTGCTCGAGGAAAAGGGGCCCAACCCGAGCCGCAACGCGCTGCAGACCGTGACACTGCTGGACGCCCTCACGGAGCTGAAATGCGACGCCGCCATCGGCGGCGCGCGGCGTGACGAGGAAAAGGCCCGGGCCAAGGAGCGGTTCTTCTCGCACCGGGACGAGTTCGGGCAGTGGGACCCCAAGAACCAGCGCCCCGAACTCTGGAACCTCTTCAACGGCCGCCGGCACAAGGGCGAACATTTTCGCGTGTTTCCGCTCAGCAACTGGACCGAGCTGGACGTGTGGCAGTGCATCGCGGCCGAGAAGCTCGAGATCCCCTCGCTGTATTTCTCCCACGAGCGCGAGGTCGTGAACCGCGAGGGCATGTTGCTGGCGCGTTCGCCCCACCTGACGCTGCTGCCGGGCGAACGCTGGGAGACCCGCCGCGTGCGCTTTCGCACGGTGGGGGACGCCACGTGCACGGGCGCGGTCGAGTCCACCGCCGCGACGGTGCCGGAGATCATCCGGGAAGTGGCGGCGGCGCGCGTGACCGAACGCGGCGGCCGGGCCGACGACCGGCGTTCCGACACCGCGATGGAGGACCGCAAACGCGCCGGCTATTTTTAGCGTCGGAAACGACCTTGAACTTTCGGACCTTCGGACCTTTGACGCCTCAACTCCATGCCAACTGATATCAGCCACCAGCCGCTCGGCCTGCTGCGGTTCACCACCGCGGGCAGCGTCGACGACGGCAAGAGCACGCTGATCGGGCGGCTGCTCTACGAGACGAAGGCCATCTTCGA